>QIBA01000040.1 GCA_003225175.1 Acidobacteriota bacterium | reverse complement strand
AAAGCGGCAGGTAAACATTTTCGTTGTAGATTGAGGCCGCCAACTTGACCAGTACTGGGTGGAAGTCGACGAGCAATCCTGCAATCACCGCCACTCGTGGCCCGTACATTTTGTTCGCTATGAAGAAGACTGGAATGATCAGAGCGGTTCCGAACAGCAGAGATACGAGATGCGCAGCCAGCTCTGATTTTCCGGTCAGCATGGACATTCCGGCCGTAAGGACTGAGAACAGAGGCGTGTACATCGTTTCAGGGCCTTCGAAGTTGCCGATAAGCCCCTTTCCGTGGATGAGACTATCGGCCATTCGAACGTATTCAGACCCTTCCACCGTGATGACGGGGGTTTTTTGTGCCATCCAATACACACGCAGCGGCAATGCCAAGAGCAGGAGGATTATTAAGGTGCGCCATGTGGCGCGTGGCTTACCGCCCTCTGCAGTTAAGTAGTGATGGTCTTCCACCTCTACGGTGGGAATCGTGGCAGTACTGGACATAAAGTAAAGCCTTCAGTGACGGCGAATTAGCGCATGCCGTTCATCGTTCTTAGCTGAGGATTTTCTGGTCGATCTCTAGACGCAGACGTACTGCGGAGGGGGCCTATTTTCGATATTCGGATCGACGGAAGAAGCCATTCCAAAGGACTCCTGTCCGTTCTCCGATTCTCGCCAGAAGGCGAAGCCCCAACTAGGAACAAACACTTTCAATTCGGCGACCGCAGGAGTGGGATGGCTTGACTCGGTCGCCTTTGAAATCGTCAGAACCTGTTTCCGAGCGCCATCTTCCGCGAGAGCGGGTGTCTGAGCGACATCATCACTGATAGAAATGACGGGAAACAGAACAAACAGGATACAGCCGAGGATCAGCAAACCTCTGTAAGAGCCCGGCAGCCATTTGGAATCGGAGCGGCGGCGCACACACATCCACGACAGCGCGCTTACACCGCCCAGCAGGAGCCAGGCCAGATTGAGAAATAATTCCACGAACTTTGCTGATTATGAGTTAACCACAACAAAAGGCAACTCTCAACAGGACAAAAGTAACGCTTGGGCTTCCAAATCCGGTTACCTGTGCGCAATGAATGCTTTGGAAGATATCCAAACAGCAGACGCCCACGAAGAGTCAGCTTTCCAAAAGGGTCTTGACCCTGAATTATGAATTTCGCAATGGAGGAAGAACCGCGCAAAGAGCCCGGATCGTTTCCAGGCTTTTATCGTCGATCGATACGAATTCAAATCCGTAAAATTCGCTTCTTCGATGACGTACGATCGAGTAGGCCTGGATTTCGGTCGTTGAGTTCGGCAGAGAGTACGCTACCTTCACCATCTCCCCTGGAATGAGTGGCGCTTTGATTGTGCCGCCAACGCCACGCTCACTGATGTCCGCAGAAGTTCCATAGAGAATAGTCTTAACCCCGGAGCGGAGCACCTCAACAGCCAGAGCGACCCTTACAGCGTGCCGGTGAATCGTTCTTGTCGTAAGCAGCTTCGAGGGGGTCCGATCCAGCGCGCGCTCCAGTGCAGCGATGAAGGTACTCTGCGGTTCGCGCGCGTAGACAAAGGAATCGGTTACAGAACGCAGAGACTCGTGTACGTGTGGATGGGCAGATACCAGCACAATCTTTGCCCTACTCCCGCTTCTACGGATGCCGACGAGAAGTTCGATCGAGTCGACATCCCGCATCGGATGGGAAAGTACGACGAGGTGGAAATCGCAGTTTTGGATGCGGTCGAAGACGGAAGAAGTCGATGTGGCTACGGTGCACTCGTATCCCAGAGCCTGCAACATCGGCTTGCGGGACTCAACCGATTCGCGACTGTCGTCAACCAATAGCACGCGTGCGGGACCATCGTTATCAGTTGCAACGCGTTCAATTCCGATCTGGTGCGCTCGTTGGCCATCAGGTTCCGTCCAGATGACCTTGAATCGTCCACGGCGACTGCCGTTTTGAACACCGATGAGCGCGCCGGGTTCAATGCGCCGGTGCAGTCCGGAAAGGCGCGCACCAAGTTCTGAGACATCGTGCGTCTCCCCTTCCTGGACGAAGATCTTCCCTTCGGAATCGAGTGTCCAGATGGAGACCTGATGCCGAGAACTCTCACGTTCCTCGCGGCGCGAATCCATGTGGGTTAATGCTACTTCCGTAGCAGTGCGGGACAGGGATTACGAAGGTAACTAGACGGTTACGGCCGAGGTTACAGCACTCGAAGTTTTTAGCGTGTCAAACGGTGCGAACGTCGGGCCGAAGAAATCCCCAAAAAAGGAATTCGGCGCATCGAGTGGATCGATGCGCCGAATTGATCGCGCGATGAAAAACTCAATTCAGGGTTTAGCTCTTATCGAACGCCGACGGAGCCATAAACCGAGGCCACTAAGGCCGGTCCCAAGAAGCATCGCGGATGACGGTTCTGGAACCTGTGCACCGACGGCTCCGGTATTGCCTGTAGCAAGATCCCGGACATCGGCAGAGAAGTAGATCGTATTTCCGTTATATGGGTCCGCCGCAACAAAGTCCGCGATGTTGACGCCAGCAAGCGTGAAAGAAAAGGAATTCGCCTGGACACCCTTCAAATTCGGAGCACAGAGGGCACACTGTATCGCATAATCGAAACCTGTGAACGGAGAGTTCGTAAAGGAGCCAGAAGTGGTATTCACGAACGCAAAGTCAGTCGTTCCCAAGGCGGTCGAGTTTCCTAAAGCGTCAACCAGAAAGTCAGAGATAGGAACCGCGGTGATGCTCGATTTGTCCAAGTTGAACGTAAAACTAAAATGGCCGCCCGTTTCGATTGAGAAATCCTGATTTGGAGTCAGAGCAACGATCACGTTCACTCCCGAAGCCGTCTCGTTCAGGTTGACAGTGCCCGCAGGTGTTGCACATCCCCCACTACATCCGCTTACGTTGAATGTAAAGCTCTTAAAGGTATCCGCTAAAGAACATGGCGTCATGCAGAGCGTGGTAAGCACACCGATGGTTCCAAACAACACTCTTAACTTCATTATTTCTTCCCTTTCACGAGCAACCACGACCAAGAGTCTCCGCCACACAGCTGCCATTCACGCAATCCGCAGTGGTCCTACAGTTCTGGCTTGCACTGCATGGGAGCAATCCGAGTTCCAAACCGAGCCTCGCCATCCGGAATAAACGTTTATCTTCAATCAGTCTCATTAGATGTAGGAATTTCCTGTGGGAAGAGATCTGCAACAACTTGCAGAAGAGTAGAAGGGAATTCTATAGACGTGAACCTCTTCGGGCCAGAGCGAACAATGATTCACGGAAGGAGCTCGCCAAAAACGTCGCAAACTGCGATCCCAGAGACGGTTCTTATCGTTGTGGTTTAAGGGTCCTCATCCTGACATTTCCAGAATTCTTTCAGTTTGTGAACGACAGCAGCATGACATCCGCTAATCTCTTCTGAGACTGTGTTGCAAGTGGGCACAGCTAGAGGAATAGAGGCATCGTTGAGCTCTAGTTTTGACATAACCGTTGTTGGAGCAGGCATCGTGGGGTTGGCATCCGCCCGTCACTTGCTGGAGCGCTACCCGGAATTTCGGGTGCTCGTGATCGACAAGGAATCTTCGATAGCCTCGCACCAAACTGGTCACAACAGCGGTGTGATCCACTCAGGCGTCTATTACCGTCCTGGGTCGCTTAAGGCGCGTTATTGCGTGCAGGGCGCGGCCGAGATGATCCGATTCTGCCGTCAGCATGGAATTCCTCACGAAATTTGTGGAAAGGTCATCGTCGCGACAAGCGAAGAACAGCGGCCTGCGCTTGAAGAATTGCGGCTCCGGGCCGAAGCCAATGGAGTGCCTGGGATACGTCTGTTAAGCCCGCAGGAGCTCCGCGAATTTGAACCTCATGCAACCGGCGTGGCTGCTGTCCTGGTACCGGGAACTGGAATCACTCAGTTCAAGCTTGTAGCTCAGAAATACGCAGGGTTGGCGACAGCGAGCGGTGCGGAGATTCGCACACAATCGGAAGTTCGCAGGATCCTGACGAGAAACGACGAGTTCATCCTTGAAACAACTTCGGGCGAATACCACTCCCGCTTCCTAATTAATTGCGCGGGACTTCACAGTGATCGAGTCGCCCGTCTCATGGGAGCGCAGTTGCCTGTGAGAATCATTCCCTTTCGCGGCGAATACTATGAATTAAGCCCGAGCCGCACATCACTTGTTCGGACCCTCATTTACCCTGTCCCCGACCCCCGCTTTCCCTTTTTGGGAGTACACTTCACCAGGCGGATCACCGGCGAAGTCGAAGCAGGTCCCAATGCGGTGCTTGCCTTCAAACGGGAAGGTTACCGCAAGAGCGACTTCAATGGCGCAGACCTCGCGGATGAATTGAGCTATTCGGGGTTTTGGCGGATGGCAGCCCGGTACTGGAAGGCCGGCGCAGGGGAAATGTACCGCTCGCTCAGCAAAGCCGCGTTCGTCAGGGCGCTACAGGCCCTGGTTCCAGACGTCCAGGAGGAGGACCTTGTAAACGGAAGTTCAGGTGTGCGGGCTCAGGCAGTGGACCGGAATGGAAATCTTGTGGATGATTTCCGCTTTATTACTCTGGGGCGCGCATTGCATGTTTGCAACGTGCCCTCTCCGGCTGCGACCGCTTCCCTCGCGATCGGCCGGCACATCGTGGACGCTGCCACACAGGATTTTGGTTGGAACGGTGCGCGTCGGTCACGCGGTTTTCCAGAGATAAATCGGCCCGTCGGCAATTAGCGCTGGAAGTTGGCAACGCGTAGATTTCGAACGCCGCACCAGAGCGAGGCGCCCGTTGATGCGAGCTGGGGCACCCACCAGGTTTTTCGGATGAAGCGATTTTGGCTGTGCAGCATTCGATGGCTGAGAAAGTCGAGTCCTATAGGAGCGATCTGCAGCATCGGATAAATGGCAGCCGAGTCAGCAAACGGCTTTAAGAGAGGGTTGCGTTCGTAGCCGTTCCCGCTTTGGAGTGACTGGCGCGTCGTCCAGGCGTCAAAGAGCGCAGCCGAATGTTCAGCCACAAGAAGTCCTTTCCAAACGTGCATTTCGCGCGCGCTTGGACCGGCCTCCGAACTTGTCCTCGTAACTTTTATGAGGGGCTGTGGCGTAAGAGGCAATACTGCTGAGCTGGACAAAACGGCTGCTGAATCGGCAGGACCGGATTCCAAATTGGAACCAGACCCAAGAGGAGCTGGAGATATTCGCGACGCGATAAGTTGCCCTGGGCGACTGCGAGGCTGCGTTGCCTGGGGCACCACTTGTGCCTTGGCGATTAACACGGAAAGAAGAGTAATAGCAGCTACTTCTAAACCACGCCGGCTGATCCGCAGCTTCATGCACTTTGGTACAGCACGCCCCTGGCCAATCGGACAGGTACCTTTGTGCACTCAAGACAGCCTAGTTACAAGTGTTTAGAACGATTCTCGCGGCTTTTTTCGAGGTCAAAGGGACACTTGCGACAGGAATGTTGAGACAGAATGTGCAAACGTTTGCGCAGAGAGTGAAATCCACCCCTTTTGGGGGTTAACCTGTAGCTAACCTCTGCACTCGCTTGTATTTACTAGTTATCTAATACTCTATTTCCCCGAATTCTCACGTGTTTTGACCGCAAACGACTTCGCTGTGCTGATTCCTTTATAAGCCGCATCGCACTCACTCTTTGAGACGACCGCGCCAGCACAGTCGGATTTTATCTGTGCTTCGAATTCCTCTGGTAAGCCCGGTGCCACAATTAGATCGAATGATCGAGTGTTGCTTCCCGGCTTAATCCACAAATAGGTTGTCCTTCTGGTAAGCCCGGTGCCACAATTAGATCGAATGATCGAGTGTTGCTTCCCGGCTTAATCCACAAATAGGTTGTCCTTCGCCCGAGCCCGGTGCGCCCGAACGATGTCTCAACATCGATTTTGCCGGGTTGGTCCGTCTCAAGAGTCAGCAGTGTTCCCGATGGCGGAGCAGGCTGCCGTAGGGCTACAGCCCCAGCATTGAGATAAGTACGTCCCGCTTGGAGATTTCTTGCACTGATGAACATCGAGATCGGTGGGAGTGGAGCAAATACGTGTACATGCCCGAAACCTGAACTTCCTCTCGTCGCGCATTTTGGGCTGCGATCTTGGCCGCGATTCGGAATGAGATCGGATCTTGAGCTGACAGACTCTGACTCAATTCTTATTTGATACTCTCCCGGATTCTTCCAGGTGTGCGTTCCGATGAGGACGCCGGAAGAAACATCATCCTCTCTTAGGTTGGAAGTTTCTCCGGCGGTTTCCCAGAAAGCAGAAAATCGCGGCTTCTCTCCTGGGCATGCTCGGTATTCGGCGATCTTGCCGGAGTATGGAATGCCAGCTTGTACATTGAGCGTGCAGACAGTAATGGCTGTTTTTTCTGCGCCTTCAGCAGTACAAATGGGCTCGCCAGGTGCGGCCGGCAACTGTAGTGCTTCACAGCGTAACTCAACGGCAGAGAGAGCAATGGCAAGCGCAAGGATGGCCCAGAACATCTGCTGGCCGATTCCGAGGATGAAGTGTGCTGGGTGGAGGCGACTCACGCAAAAATGGTTCTGATCTCTTGGTAGCGAACTGTTGAACCCTATATAGTAGCTTCCTGGAATCTTGGCTTCGATGCCAGCGCGTTCGGTTCAACGACTTGCCGCCCCACACTAAGGTACAACAATCCGCTACTCCTCATCTCCTCACACAAATACATGTTACGACCGTCGATGACGATAGGATAACGGAGCAGTTGACGTATCCTCTCAAGATCCAGAGCCGCGAACTCTTCCCAATCTGTGAGAATAAGCAATGCATCCGCCGATTCCGCTGCTTCGTATGGCCCTGAAGCGAAATTGACTCGTTCGTTCAACACCTCTCGCGCGCGTGGCATGGCGGCTGGGTCATATGCCACCACTGAGCACTGCTCAGCCACGAGATGATTGACGATGTCGATTGCCGGCGACTCACGTATGTCATCAGTTCCGCCTTTGAAAGCAAGGCCGAGCACAGCAAGCCGTTTGCCCTTGAGCGTCCATAATGCCGAACGTATCTTGCGGATGAATCGCATCCGCTGCTCGGCATTGATCTCGATGACGTCGTCCAGCAATGGGAACGAACATCCTGATTGTTGAGCCACGCTTCGAAAAGCTGCTACATCCTTCGGGAAGCACGACCCGCCGTACCCGATTCCCGCCTTGAGGAAGGTGCTCCCAATTCTGCTATCAGCGCCGATCCCGGAGCGAACTTCTTCGATGTCAGCGCCGACTGCCTCACATATATTTGAAACTGCGTTGATGAACGAGATCTTCATCGCAAGGAAAGCGTTGGAGGCATGCTTTATCAACTCGGCGCTCTTCGCGCTTGTCAGAATCAACTTTGCGGGAACCGAACTTCCTGAAGGCTCGGGAATTCGATCAGGCTTCAAATAGTAGGTTCCCTCAGTCAGTGGCGCATATGTTTCGGTTAGAAGCTCCCGCGCACGCGCGTTGTCCGCTCCAATCACAATACGATCGGGATAGAGGAAATCACTTACTGCTGTTCCTTCGCGCAAGAATTCCGGATTTGAGACAACGTCGAACTGGTTACCTGAAGCGCAGCTGAGCGTTATCACCCGTCGAATCCAATCGCTCGTATAGACGGGAACAGTGCTCTTTTCCACGATCACCTTGTACTCGGATAGCGACAGAGCGATTTCTCTGGCAACCCCCTCAACATAGGAAAGGTCAGCCTCGCCATTTTCCAGAGGAGGAGTGCCCACAGCGATGAAAATAACGGAACTCGCCTGGACAGCCTCGCGGATTGAATCCGAGTACGTCAATCGATGGCCGCGGTGCTTTTGCAACAACTCTGGAAGATACAACTCATGGATCGGCGTCTCGCCACGCCGGAGAGCGGCCAGTTTCTTGTGATCGTTATCTACGCAAATGACCGTATGACCAACTTCAGCAAAGCATGCTGCGGCAACGAGTCCTACGTATCCAGATCCGATTACTGCAATCTTCATTTTTGGTGAGTCTCCAACCCTGACATAGTATTCGTCCAGTTCAAGGTCTACTCAGGAGGCACTTGCAAGACCAGTGGCATTTGTTCAGCCACATTTATCTTTTATTTTCAGGGAGTTAGGTTTTCGAGCGAGAACTCGGAATGCAAAAGTTTTCACTGATGGCAATTCGATTTGCGCTGGCACCCGGCTCTTATCGATCAAAGTGACGGCCGCTGCGATCCGGCCATTTTGGGGTTTACGAAACCTAGTTTTTTGAAGTGTCGGCGAACTCGTATTCGAGGTGCCCCTTCACATTGCTGGCGAACGCCAATTGTGCTTCCTCGGCGCCTTTACCTTGGATTACCCAGGAAGCACCGTGCCTTACGACTGACAATTGACTCCGCTTCCTCCACCAGCGGTTCACCTCAGAGGGTAAAGCAAACCAAATCCGCTCTGTCTGCTGCAAACTCACTAAGTAATGCAGCAAACTGCGATAGAGAGGTTCCCCCGCCGTTTGTGTGATGTAATCCGGATGAACGATGAAGCTGATGAGGCCGTGCTTTTTCAGAATCAGTTCGGTTTGCGTCTTCCACAGATCAATCGAGTGCTCTTTGAGAATGTGCAGGAGCATGTAATCCTGAATCGTAGTTACGGGCAACTCGAGCATTTCTCCGATGAAGTACGGCATGACTGTGCAGCATCCGCCGGGCTGCGGGTCCAAACGCGCGGAGTTGGGGATTGACATGTCGAACTGCAGGTCCAAAAAGTGATACCACTGGGGCCTTCTGTACAGTACGGCAGCGCGGAATCCGTGGGCACTGTACTGTCTGGCATAGCGATTGATCAGAGCTGCACGACGCGCAAACTCTTCTTCTTTGTCAAAAAGCCGTCCGTCATGGTTCAGATCCTGAACGGCGATTTCAAAACCACGCCTTCGGATGGAGTCCAAGAACGCGCTGGATACCTGGTAGCGTTCCTCGGGGACGATTTGGAATGACGCTTTGATTCCGAACTCATCATCCAAATCCATAAGATTTTTGCAGAGGTCTCGGCCTGTTTGCGCTTCTACATCGTGAGTCATTACAGCGCAAGCACTGGCGCCCCGCGGCCAAAACCAGACAAATGGAATCGTTTCTGAACCGGAACGTTTTAAAACGGCGAGGAGAACTGCCTCATTGATCTCTTCGACCGAGGAATCAACGGGCCAGTTCGGGAAGGAACTGTGCTGACGACTGCGAGCATAGAATCTTTGAATTTGTCGTCGCAGTGATTGAATGGGAGGACGGAAGAAATAATAGGCTCGCCTCAGGAGATTGATCGACCGGCTCAGTTCACTCCCTGGATAGCGCTCCAGACGCAGATTCTGGATAAGTTCCGTAGGGTTAAACGGAAGCGCAATGCCTTGATCTGTCCATTGCACGTCGCGCTCTACGTTATACAGAGAAGCATTGGGGCTGCGGCGGCGCGTTCCTGAGCTGGATCTGCCATAACAAACGGCATTCCCGAAGCGAAAGAATCCAGAGCCACGAGAAAGCTCGCCTCTGAGCGCAATCTGCAGCAATTCACTGGGACAGCGGTAGTGCTCGAGAATCGCTTGAGCACTCGAATCGGGATGGCCTTCCTCATGTTCCTCACAACAACTAAGTTCAAGCGAAGTCGGCATTTGCCGCGGCGGGGCCTGATAAAAACTAGTGGACAAGACGTCTATACCTGAATTGAAACATTGGTCGCGAAATGAATACTGAGAACTGACTATGCCGGAACTAAGCCCTTCTCCACAGTTGCTCGTCGTCTCATGGTCCTTACGATATCGAGGTAAAAGGCTTTTTGTTTCATCACATAAAAGAGCATGGCCACATAGCCTGACAAGAGTACTGAAGTTCCGAGGAGCAATCGACCCAGCGGCGTCAGGAATTCTCCGAAGAGTTCAATGCATCCCATTGCTACTCCTCCTGCGACCAAAGCCGAAGCAAGCGGTTTGCTGACGGCGATCAGAATATCGCGGAGCGAAATGATGGTGCCGTGCACGCACCAAGCAATGTGAGGAATAACCCAAAGGAGCATTACTGAAGAGTAAGCTAACGCCACCGCGCGAGGACCGTAGGGGAGTCCAATGAGATACCCGGCGATTACGAGAGGAGCGAGAACAAGGCCGACCCTAAGACTTCGTCCCACTAATCCCAGTGAGAACAGGACCCACGACAAAGGATTTATCAGAGCATAAATCATGATGGTCGGCGCCAGTAGTCGAAAAATGGGCACGGCTTCCTGCCATTTCGGCCCTAGCAAAACGGAGATCAACTCTTTTGCGAACAGGCAGCAGACCAGGGTGATAGGGATGGTGAGCACTAACACTAAAGAGTAGCCCTTAAGAAAGTAACTCCTGAATCGCTTAGTATCCTCTTGTAGACGAGATAGCGCCGAAAAGACTACTCCACCTACGGCAGAATTGAGATTTTCAGTCGGGATATTTGCAAGCTGATATGCTCGCCCATAAATTCCAATAACGGACGCGCCCCAGTAGCGTCCAAGCAAAACCTTCTCCAAATTATAGGCAACATATACGACCAGCTGATTGAGTGTGAGGGTTCCTCCGAATCGGATCATCGAGCGGATTCCAACATTTTTGTACATCCTGCCGGGCCGCCACCCGGAAGCAATCCAATAAGACAAACTACTGATCAGTGGAGCAGCAATCGTCGAAGCCACCAGAGACCAGTAGGCGAAGCCCTTTAAGGCCATCAGGATTCCAATAGTGCTGCTCACGGAGATGGATAAAATGTCGACGATCGAGAGCGTCGTAAATCTCATGTCTCTTTGTAGGAGAGCCTGGTGCTGCACACCCGCCGCGTTGAATAGAAAACTTGCAGACAATATCACTGTTACCCACATCAAAGCAGGCTCGCGATAAAAGTGCGAAATGAAAGGAGCCATTCCTGCCGCAACTGATGCCAACAAGGCTCCCACCAACATATTGATCCAGAACAGTGTGGAGACCTGCTCCTCCGAAATATGCACGCGCTGCACGCTGGCAGTAGACAAACCGAAGTCACGAAAGAGATTCAAGACTCCAACTACGGCGGTGACCATACCAACGAGTCCAAAATCTTTCGGATCAAGTAGACGTGCCAGAATCATCAATGAACCCACACGAACGAAGAAGCTCACGCCCTGTGCCACAACCTTGGCCAGTCCGCCCCGAACTGTTCTCTCTCTTAGATCTTCCATTTGATTCACAACACAAGCTTTCGCGTGTAAAAGGCTTCTGCATAGCCGGAATCGGCGTTGCACTCCATTCCGCGCAAACGCATCAGTGCCAGAAAGGTTTCTTCCTCGAACCATCTTTTGCTGCGCTGCGACTGAAACGCACTCATGAGAAATCGAACCTTCTCCCGAAATGACTCGTCCGCCAGGGGTACAAACAGATTAGGTTGTCCCAGGTCACCGTCGTACTTGGGAATCTCATACTCACAAATTGCGTGGTTCCGAAACGTGTTCCAAGTCAACTCTGCTAGAGTCCGATGATCCTGATGCGCATCGTTCTTGTTGTGCGTAAAGACCAAATCGGGGTGCAGCCGCTGCTTTAGTTGTTCAAAAAACTGCTTGATCAGCGATCCGTCAAATGGGAAGTAGCCATCGCGGAAGTTTTTGACGATGATCTCTGTTTTCCCGGCCTTCCGGAGGAACATGGCAGCGCTGTTGCGTGCTTCTCGTTCCCGCTCTGGGCTGGAGCTGAACACAACCCAAACAACATCGAGTTCTGGATTGCGGGCGAGAATCTGCAATACGGTTCCGCCACAGCCAATTTCAATATCGTCGGAGTGGGCTCCCAGACAGAGAATTTGACGGAGAGGGTGATCTCCATTCCCGAACTGCAACTTGATCATTGCCTCGCGACCGCGGCAGCCTCGGACATTGAGATCTTTGCCATGCCGGAAGAATGCCCATTGCTGCTCGCTGTCCGCTTCCAGATTTCCCAAGGAGCGTCGCCATGAGCATGCATGTCTTCCAGCACCTGCTTGTCCTTGAACGTATCCATGCAGTACCAGAATGATGCGTCGCGATACCCAATCAGCTTGCGATCTCCAATCAAACGGCCGAATGGTTCCTCGACTAGTTCTTCGCCATCTCTGATGTAGTTGAAAATCTCTTTATGGAAAATGAAGAAGCCGCCATTAACCAGCACATTCGTGGTGCGGATGGCATCAATGCCGGTCACTTTGCTGTCTTGCCCAACTGAGATGAAGTGGTAGCTCAAGTTTGGCTTGACGCACAGAAAGCTGCCGATCGCATCGCTATTATTGAAGTCTTCCAGCTGATGATTGAGGTTCAGATTGGAAAGTCCGTCGGCATAGTTCGCAAGAAACACTTCATCATTGCCGAGATACTTTCTTGCGGCGAGCAGCCTCTGGCCAATATTGGAGTGGCTGCCTGTATCTGCGAACGTGATTGTCCAGTCGTGAATGTCCGTCGTCACCATCGTTAGATCGCGACCACCGGAGGACAACATGAAGTCGTTCGAAAGGCATTCGTTGTACTTCAGGAAATAGTCCTTGATAACGTCGCCACGATAACCAAGGCAAAGGATAAAGTCCTTATGGCCGTAGTGGGCGTAGTACTTCATCACGTGCCAAATGATGGGACGATACCCAATGTTCACCATCGGCTTCGGCAGGTGCTCGCTGTCTCTGATCCGCAGTCCCAGGCCACCGCAAAAAAGAACTACTTTCATTTTTTCCTCTCAGAGTTGCATTTTCTTAAGACAGCACCTGAAGTTCCGGAATTGGCACTACAAAACGGCCGCCCCATTGCTCGATAAAGGACATCTGCTTCACGATTTCGTCTTTAATGTTCCATGGAAGAATTAGTACGTAATCAGGACGTGTGCGCGAGATCTCTTCGGGATTCCTGATGGGAATGTGAGTCCCAGGAAGGAACTTGCCCTGTTTGTAAGGACTGCGATCAACTGTGTAATCCAGGAAGTCCGTACGAATGCCACAATAGTTCAGCAGCGTATTCCCTTTTCCGGGAGCACCGTAGCCTACAACTTTTTTCTTTGAGCGCTTGGCGTCAATCAGGAACTCGAGAAGCTTCCGTTTCGTTTCCTCGACCTGGCGCGTGAAATTCGCGTATGTTTCAACTTTGGTGAATCCTGCGGCTACCTCCCGGGCGCGCATTTCAGTCACACTCGGGGAAATCTCCTTCGAACCATCTTCGATATGCTTCGCGTAGATCCGCAGTGACCCACCATGCGTCGGAAGTTCCTCCACGTCGAACATCTGCATGCCATGCGCCGCGAAGATTTTTTCCGCTGTGATAAAGGAAAAGTAAGAAAAGTGCTCGTGATAGATGGTGTCGAACTGGTTCTCCTCCATCAGACGCATCAGGTGCGGGAACTCCATTGTGATTATTCCTTGCGGAGCCAGCAGAACCTTCATTCCCTTCACAAAGTCATTCAGATCAGGAACTTGAGCCAGGACGTTGTTGCCAAGGAGAAGGTCGGCGGCTTTGCCTTGCTCACGCAGCTCGCGCGCCGAAGCTTCGCCAAAGAATTTGACTACTGTTGGAACTCCTTTTTTGACGGCGACCTCGGCAACATTAGCAGCGGGTTCAATTCCGAGGACCGGGATGCCTTTTTCCACAAAGTATTGCAGAAGATAGCCGTCGTTGCTCGCGACTTCGACAATGGAACTCCTCTTGTTGAAGCCAAATCGCTTCACCATCTCATCGCTATAGCGTTTCGAATGGGCCAGCCAACTATCCGAGTAAGAAGAGAAGTACGCGTAATCGCTGAAGATGTGGTCGGGAGTAACATACTCTTCAAGCTGCACTAGAAAGCAACTACTGCAGACATACACATGCAGCGGATAAAAAGCTTCCATGCCATTCAGCTTCTCCGCCGGCACGTAGCTTTCACAGAGCGGCGACATTCCCAAATCTACAAAGGTCTGCTCGAGCTGGGCTCCGCAGAAACGGCAAGAAATTGAGTGATGACGACGACTATTTCCGTTGTGCTTAACTTGTTCCATTGGTGTTGAGTTCGAATCCCCATTAATAAGATTTCTTCATAGGCCGGATGCGGAGGTCAGTTACTTCTGCGGTTCGCGGCAACGAAAGCGCGTGCAAAATCATGGCAGCTACATCTTCTGGTTGCATCAATAACTCAGGACGATACTGCCGTCCTTCTTTGGCACAGATGTCCCTGATCCGGGGGGTTGCGGTTCGGCCCAGGTATACGCTCAGAACGCGAACCCCATATTCATTTACTTCGTCTCTCAGGCTGTCCGCCAGTGCCCTTAAGCCATGCTGCGTCGCGGCGAATTGCCCGTTGCCCGCGGCTGCGCGGAGTCCCTGGCTTGAATTAACGAACACTATCTGTCCTTGACTCTCGACAAGAAAAGGAAGCAGCGTCTTGGTTAATACATAAGGAGCTCTCAGATTTGCGCGAAGCTGGTCGTCAAAGTCTCCAACACTTGCCGATTCAACGCGCGAATGATGTATTGCTCCCGCGCTGTGAACAAGCACGTCGAGACCCTGGAAATTCGCTCGTACTTGGTCGACAAGCTGCTCGACTTCGGAATCCTTTGTGAGATCAACTGAATGTTCAAATGCTCGAGAACCATGCTCCTTTGCATCGGACGCAGTTTCCGCTAGTCTTTTCGTAGAGCGTCCTACAAGCGCCAGATCTGCGCCGTGGCGCGCAAGAGCTAACGCCACCGCTTTCCCGATACCACTGCTGGCGCCTGTCACAAGAGCGCGCGCACCCTTGAGATCCTTGCCGAAGCTCGTATCAGAGTCCACAGACTTCAGATTTGGGACTAAAGTAGCCACGCTCTAGGCGCCTACCGCAACTGTCTGGTTAGCCGGCGTGTCGTACCTCGCGATCAGATCTTCTGGCAAATGCTCAAGATCGGCGGAGCGCAAGTAGTCCCGCATCGTTGTGCCCGTGCACTCCGAATCGATATTGCGAGCTCCATGGTTAGAAACCCCATCTGCCAGATTCACTGTGCGAAAGTCGATGCTAAAACGCGTCCTTCCGGAGGTGTTGGGAACGGTTGAATGCAACTGTGCGGCCGAGAACAGAAGAATGGCACCGGGAGGAAGCACAACTCGAATCTGCGGATCGAGTTCAATCGGCTCTTCCGGCTTCGGCTGCTTGCGACTATCGCTTTTGATGTGCTGTGCGGCTGTGAGTCGGCTCGTCTTGTTCCACTCGGCGTAATTGTATTCTCTGGATCCATTCTTTACTGGCTGTGACCAGTACCGCGGATGGAACGCCATTCCATTCTCGGCGGTAATGCGATAGATGGGAATCCAGAAGTTCAGCTGGAACATCGGAGCCGAATACCAGGTATCACGATGTGGATGGAACGCATAAGCAATTCCCGTCGAAAGGTAATCATCACTCGTCGCACTACGCATTCTCGGAACATCGAAATAAGTTTGCGATGGATCGCATCCAAGCTCTCCAAGAATCTGCCGAATGAATTCCTTCGACTTCGGATGATGGATGAACTTCGGTTTCAGATCCGCCAACAAGGCGGCATATTCAGTTACGTCCATGAGAAATTGCGCCGTTTCGGGATCGCGGCCCGCAAATGCCTCGCGAATCATCTCATCGGCAAATCGGACGAACGCGGCGGACCCGGGACTCGGCGAGTAGACCAAAAGCTGTCCGTCGTAGAGTGCCTCACGTCTTTGCTCGTCGCTCATAATTGGATCGATGTAGATCGAATTCATGACATTGCTCCTTGAGTTATTCGTCGTAGAACGTCGAGCCCTCGAGCGCAGACCCTTCGGTTCCAATGCGCAATCTTTGCACTCAGGAATGCAAGTTTCATGCCATCAACGCCAGTAAATTACGGTGTTGAAGATGGTGCGACTGACACATAAGTGACTGCAAAATAACGGGTTGCCGTACACATTGGCTTGCAGCTTCGCGGCCTTCACACAACGATCCAGCAATATGCAAACTCTTGCACATTGGAAGACAGAGCATTCCTTGCCTTCAGAAACCGACGTGGCGTGTCGTTGATGAAGCGGGGATCTGATACCGGACTAGGATGAATCCGATTTAGGCTGGACGGATCGTGGATTCGGAATGGCAGGCTAGTGAGGCCAAGACGCGACTCAGGCCTTTCGTTTTAAAAGACTATGGCTCACCAGTATTTGCGCAGCTTCATGAAGAACATTAAATGGAAGATCTGAGCGCTCGGCTATATCAAGGAGCGTATGGTCGCCGTCGGACAAATTCAACACCCAGAGCATGGCCATTTCCCTTTCCTGAGCACTGCTGTAGCCGCCCATTGTGCGATATAAGCCGCGTTTGCCAAGCTGCGGTTCGCACTTCGGCTGAAGATTCACGTAGGCCGCATTGTTGTCTAGGAGCGAGAGCAATGAACGACATACGGCAAATGATTGGGTAAGCGCCTCAGGTTTTACAAACTCGAGATTGTCGGCAGAGGTATGGTACTCGGGGAATTTTCCGTATTGGCTGCGAGACAGACAGCCCACAGCCAAGTTGAACGCTGGTGAGCAGAACTGCCGCTCGTCGTATCCGTATGGAGAAAAAGGCACAGTCTGGTACGGTTTGCGAGAGTGCTTTAGAACGTGGTCTGCTGCTCGGTCAATATCGGTGTTACCGCGACGACTTTTCTTGTAAGTAAAGCTACCAGAATCGCCGACATTTGCCAGAGTGATTCCCCATTTGATTTTGCGAGCGGCGGCTTCATTCCGCGCGAGCCATGTAATCGATCCAATTGTGCCCGGAATGAATAGGAACCTATATGAATAGTGTCGATAGCTTCGCTCGATTTCGCGAGCCAGAGATACAGCTACGGAAATTCCGGAAAGGTTGTCATTGCAGAGTGAAGGATGGCAACTGTGACACGAAATCAGTATCTCTTCCTCGGAGTCTCCCCGAAGATAGAACTCTCCATAACTCAGATGCCCGGTTCGCAGCGATGAGTCAATTAGCACTTCATATTCTTCATCTTTCAAGCTTCCTAGAATGGAATGCTGTGCGCAAAACCCCCAGGTCTCGTTGTAGTACGAAGTACGATACGGTATCCACTCGGGCTGATCTGGCAGCGTATACAGATGCTCCAGAAGCTCTTTACGCGAAACATTCCGATGAATTGGAGCACTGTAGTTCACAACGTGAAGATTCGATTTCTGAAAATCAATGATTCGGTGACCGGATTTATTCCTTACGCACGCGTCGCGGATGTTCCACTCGTTCGGTACAGTCCAATCAAACACTTGAGTTCCTGAAGGAACCTCATGAATCACAATCGAGATCTGCTGTTGGATTCTGCGCAGAGTTTCGCGTAATCCATTTCCGGTGATGCTCCGACAAAGTGGATACAGATCAGCGATGAGCTGATACATCTGAAAACCAACATCATCAGGAGTAGACACGGGCTGAGCGCTCACGGCTTGATCTCTGATTCAATTATAAAGTTGGAATAGTTGCGATCCCGCTCGTTCATGATTCGTTCTGCAGAAGGCCACTCAATAGCGAACGCTGGGTCGTTCCACCTTACCCCGCGTGCAGCTTCAGGATGGAAGCCCTTCGACATTTGATAGAACACTTCAGTGTCATCTTCCAGCGTTTGAAAGCCATGAGCGAATCCTTCTGGGATGTAAAGCATTAAGAGATTCTGCTCTGAAAGCGTGATCGAGAAATGTCGCTTGAATGTTGAAGATTCGGGCCTGAGATCGATGATTGCGTCGAAAATTGCTCCTCTGGTACACCGCACCAGCTTGGCCTCCTGGTGCGGAGCAGCCTGATAGTGCATGCCGCGCAATGTGCCACGCCGCTTATTGAATGACACATTGCATTGATCTACACATGGGTCTAGTCCATGCTCCATGAACTCTCGGCGACAAAAGGATCGACCGAAGAACCCGCGGGAGTCCTCCAAGCGCTGGATTTCAAGGACGTATGCTCCCCGCAATTGAGTTGGCCGGAACAGCATGCGAACTCAGTGCCTCGCCCGTTAGCGAGCAACCGCTGGCGCAGCAGCCTCAACTTTAGATGTCCAACGCAACGAAGCATCCAGGTGTCCGGTGCTCAGCAAACGGCGAATGTTTCGGATTCGGGCATAGCGCTCAAGATCCTCGGCTCGCAGTCCTACCGTCCGATAGGCATCATAGAGTTCCTGCGCGCCTTTGCGAGCAGTCCAGTGGGGTTTGAAATCAGGCAAGATCCTTCGAATCTTATCGCAATTGATGCGATAACAACGTTTATCCGGCCCGCCTCCGGGTGCGTACTCGATGCTCGACCCAGGAACAACTTGCGTCACCATTTCTGCGAGTTCACTGATGCGATAATTTTCTTCCGTAGCGCCGACGTTGAAAATTTCATTGTGAACCGCGGCTTTCGGCGCCCGAAGAACGCTGATGATCGCGGTAATGATGTCACGGATATGCACGATCGGGCGCCAGGGGGTACCGTCGCTCTTAATAAGAACCTTACCTGTTGTGTAGGCAGAGGCGACAAAGTCGTTTAAGACGACGTCCAGCCGCAAGCGTGGAGATGCTCCATAGGCCGTTGCGTTTCTCAGGTAAATCGCTGTGAATCGATCATCGGCGAGGCGCGCGACGTCACGCTCGACCAGCACCTTGGACTCTCCGTATGGAGTCACCGGGTTGAGTGTTGCTGTTTCGTCGAGAAAGTCGTCTCCAGCTGCGCCATACGTGCTGCACGAAGATGAAAAGACAAACCGCTCTACTCCAGCTTGCTTGGCCAGCGTAGCAAGCTTAACTGAAGCCTTGTGATTGATCTCATATGTAAGTTTCGGATCGAGATTACCGAGTGGATCGTTCGACAACGCGGCCAGGTGCACTACCGCATCAAACCCCTCGAGATCTTCACGCGAGAGATCGCGAATGTCCTTGCGGATCTCCGAAATTTCACGAGATGCTTGTCCAAACTCGCAGTCAGAAAAAAGATCGATATCGAGACCGACAACGTCATATCCTGCCGCTTCCAAAACGGGACCTGCAACTGCGCCAATGTAACCTTGGTGACCGGTCAATAGTATTTTCATGCGACTCCTCACGCACCATTAAAGGTACGTCAAATCTCCAAACCTGTTTAACGAAGCTAATTTCAGGTTCTCTCGACAACAGGCACCGTCAACCTAGATGTCGGTACAGCAGTCTTCCGACTGCAGTAAGCGCAGAATCCGGAACCATAGCGACAAAACGGCCGAGCGGTTGCGCGTGCCGCCGCATCTGCCGCTTCTCTGCGGCAGAGTAACTGTAATATGTCAAAGGCTGTTTCGCGGCACCCAGTCTATCCTTAAATGTGATTAGCCCCTGATTATGCAAGTCTGATCGGCCGAGGTCGAGGGTACTTAAGCCTGAGGATTTCGCGACTTCGATAAGGTTCCAAAATAGAAAAGCCATTCCTCCGAGGTGATGAAATCGCTCATCTGAGCACCCATACTTGTAGATCACACTGGACCGATGCTCCAGGCTCAGCATTGCCGCAATCGCAGTTTCATTTTTTCGGGCTACTCTGATTTTCACCTTATCTCCCAGCGAGAGGACGAGGTTTTTAAACCAGGACTTGGGTTGAGGTGGCAAACCCTGTCTGCGGCGGGTCATCACTAGAAGCCGAAAGAAGTCGTTCACGTGCTGTTCCGAATTACCGGTATCGCAAACGATTTTCTCTCTTTCGGCCCGGCGGATTTTTCGTTGTACGCAATCCTTATGCAATCTAGCAAAGATTGTTTCCGAACTCGCAGACAGGTCGAGTATATGGAGCCAGTAAGACTCACTACATCCAAATTGATCCTGGTCGCTGCACAAGGCGGCTACAGGCCGGAGTTCCAGGTACCGGAAATTTTGGTGGTCGCATTCTGCCCTTAGCCGGCTAAGGAAGTCAGAAATGTCAACCCCATCGAGGAGAGGCTCACAGTGATCCGTAAAGGGCAAAGACACAAGGCGCCTTCCTGTGACCCAGCTCGATACAAGACAAACAACCACGCCATCGCGAACAGGCTCACCAACAGCAGCGCTTGTTAGTACGAAAGGTTCATAACTATAAGTTCTCAGGAGAGCTTGCAGCCAGCCAGGCTGGTGAAAAATCGTAGCTCTCGGATGAGTAGCACTCAGTTTTCCCCAGCGTGCATCACAAATGGGATCAATCGTGTGTAACTGAGCCATCAATAATTACTATACCCATTAGTTCGTGGGTGTTCCGATTGTTGCGAGTAGTTATTCTGTTCCTAAGTGATCTCTGGCTACGCTGGCAAATGCTTCTTGGTGTTCGAGAATCTTATCTACTGCCTGGGCCAACGATTCAACCGTGAAGTCAGCTTCCAGCCGTGGGATCTCTCCGCCATTTTTCAACCGTATAGTTTTGCAGCCCGCGTTCTTCCCTGCTTGGATATCAATCTCGGAATCGCCAATCATCCAGGAACGCTGAAGATCAACTCCGAGTTCGTGAGCCGCGCGTAACAGCATGCCCGGTTTTGGCTTTCGGCAGCTACAATCGTCATCCAGATCGTGTAGACAGTCATAGATCGCGTCGATTCTCGCGCCTTGAGCGGAAAGCAGTTCAGTCATGCGATCGTGTATCGAGGCCAATTCTGCCCTTCCCAATAAGCCCTTTGCCACACATCGCTGATTTGTTACGACAACGACGAGATATCCAGCTTGATTCAACTGGGAGATCGCCTCGCTAACACCCGGGAAGAAGTACATATCCTCCCAGCGCGTCACATATTGGTCCCCAGGGGCTTTTTGGTTGATAACCCCATCACGGTCAAGAAAGGCAGCTTTAATCATGAAAGATTGTTTCTTCCACTAGTTCCGAAATAATGTGTCCCATCAAGATATGACACTCCTGAATTCGTGGAGTTTCATTTGAAGGCGCCCGGAGGCAGAACTCTACTGTGCCTTTGAGTTTCCCACCACTGGCGCCCGTCAAAGCAACGGTCCGAACTCCGATGCTCTTTGCGACATCCATCGCACAAAGTACATTGGGCGAACTGCCACTAGTAGAAATTCCGATCGCAACGTCATTCCGCTTGCCTAAAGCCTCAAGCTGACGCGCAAAAACCAGATCGAAACCATAATCATTGCCGATGGCCGTGACGCACGACGTGTTTACAGACAACGCTAAAGCAGGTAGTGGTGGTCGGTTGAAGGCAAATCGCCCCACAAATTCAGCGGCAACGTGTTGTGCATCAGCTGCGCTGCCGCCATTTCCGAAGAGCAATACCTTGTTGCCTTGCTTCATTGCATCCACCAGCATCTCGCTAACTCTCGCAATGTTGGAAATAAGCTCTGAGTCGTTGAGCAACAGTTGCTTCGCTGCGATCGAAGCTTGAATCGAGTTTTTTATTCGATGCTGAAAATGCTCAGGCATTGTCACTGCTCTAGATATTCGTCGGCAAGATCGCGCTGTAGAGACGATCACAAAGTTTTTGCGCCCGCTCGTAATCTTCGGGAGTTCCTATGTCGATGAAGATCCCATCCTGTGCTACGGAATACACACCCTGCTTTAGAAGACGTGGGAAAACATCCTTCTCCAAGCTGGCGGGGCCAGCCGGAATATGATCGAGAACCGCATGCTGAAATACATATACTCCAGCGTTGACGAGGCCCGAAATCTCGTCCGTAGACTTTTCCTCAAAGCTCCTGACCCAGCCATCTGAATCCACTCGCAACAAGCCATAACGGCTGGCATTGTCGACCTTGCGAGATGCAAGCGTCACCCATCCCACGTGTTTGTGGTGCGTTGCAATCAGGTGGTGGAAGTCAATTTGAATAAATGAGTCGCCATTCATGACGAGAAATTCAGCATCTCCTTGGAGGTGCCGGCTCGCCAGCTTGACAGCTCCTCCTGTGCCAAGGGGCTGGGTCTCCGTCGAGTATTCAATCTCAATCTCCCAAGCTCGACCGTCTCCAAATTGCTTTTCAATTTCGAGACTCAGATACCCTGTACACATAATGAGGCGGCGAAATCCTTGAAAGCGCAGCTGACGAACCAGCAACTCCAGAAATGAAGCTCCTCCTAGTTTCGCAAGCGGTTTGGGCGTGCCAGAAAGAATTGGCCGGAGACGAGTTCCCAGTCCGCCCACAAGCAGTAGCACTGGAAGATTTCCGGCGACGCTAGAACCAGTATCCGATTCGGGATTAGCACTCACGGGGTCAAGCATAGAAGCTGCTCACGCTCCAAGAATTTCGCTGGCGCGGAGAGTACTCAATCATTCTAAGCCGATTGATTTCTCACGATAAAGAAACGAAGGAACATACGGCTGCGAGCGTTCTCCACATTGATTGAGCTGGTCATCTGCCCGGTCCCAATATTCCAACATCGAGGCCAAAGTCTGCTGCATGGAAACCAATGGTTTCCATCCTGTATCCTTTCGGATTTTTCGTGTGCTGCCGAAAATAATCTTTTCATCAGACGGTCGCAGAAGATGCTCGGCCTCTCGAACCTCTACTTTTGTTCCCGAGAGACGGATGGCAGTCTGCAGAATTTCCGCTATCGTGTTGGTCTTCGTTGCGCAGAGGTTATACGCCTGTCCAGGTTTTCCCTTCAGAGCCGCCAGATAAAAGCCTCGAACAGTGTCATGGACATCCAGAAAAGCACGCCGAGGTTTCAAGTTCCCGACGTGAATTACGGGCAGTTGCTGACCTTGCTTGATCCTCGCTAACTGCCTCACAAAGTCTGAGGGAGCATCATTGGTCTTGCCGGGACCAGTGGTATTGAACAGCCGGATATTGATTGCGGAAATTCCGTAATCGAGAAAATACTGATGTGCGAGAAGATCCAAACATACTTTGCTGATGCCATAGGGGTGAAGCGGATGCAGTGGCTCATCTTCACTGACGGGAATCCGCGATGCTGGAACATGACCGTATTCCGCGCTTGAACACGCCGATACGACAATCGGCTTCTCCTCCATGTAACGGAGAGCCTCAAAAAGGTTCAACGATCCCATGATGTTGGACTCAAACGTCTCAACCGGATGCTCCCAGGAAAGCGTAGGTAAGCTCTGCGCGCCCAGATGAAAAACATGTGTCGGCCCAGCTTCATGTAGGACGCTAGCTACTTGCTTTGCATCGCATAGCTCGCATTGAACATAACGGAGGTTGCGCAGGTTCGGAAAAGCATCCTCCGCGCCAGCTACACGATGTCCAGCAAACACATCCCAACCTTGCTCCTGTAAGAAGCGAGCCAGATAGGAGCCGATGAATCCCTCTGCTCCGGTTACTAGTGCGACTTTTTTCATTGTGGTGAGACTGGTGTTTGTTGGGCTTGGACGCAAATGGAGTTTCCTAACGAGTTTCGTCCGAACTACAGGCAGGCCAATCGAAAGAGGCTGCTGACCATCCCAGCAAACCCGGTTGCAAACACTTTAAATCCTTACAAGAATATCGAAAAATTTATCCACGCAATCAGCGGACTGTCGCGACCACATTCGTTGGCGGATTGACTGATGACACAGTTGATGAATAGCAGGCATTCGCGTTGAAGGTCCTGATCGCCGGGCTGGAGCCCGAATATGCCGGATCGCTGGCAAGGCTCTCCCAGCACACGCGAGCCGGAATCTTGTTGGCATGACCTCCGGTCGGAAAGCTGGTCGTGTTGGGCGCGTTTCCGTTTGCGACATCTGGTCCAATCGCAGGGAACGGAACACTACCAAACCAGGATGGTTTGCCAGTCAAATACAACGATGCCGGTAATGTTTGCGTCGCCGGCAGGGGATTAGGAAAATTCGTTATGGAGCTCGGTACTTCCAAAGCGATAAATCGCGTACCAGTCAGATCGTTGGTTCCGATTTTATTAGCGGATGCAAACTGGTCCCAGTTGCCCCATCGCATGAAAGCGCGTTTCACATTGGAATCATTTGCAACGGCTGTGCCGCTGCTATTACCCGCCCATCCCAAATTGAAGCAGGCTGCAGCTTCCGAACTTCCCGCGCTCCCCACCATATTCGCTTCGTATTGAGAGTAGTCAGATGCGCCACACACATTTCCAAGGGCGTTGAAAAACCGATTGTTTGTAAGAATCAGGAGCCCAGAATGCACGGTGCTCGCAGGACCATTATGATTGCTGCCGTCGAAATGATTACGGTAGGCAGTCCAGAAGAAATGCGTGCCGTGCGTGACGTCAGCCATGAGGCTCCATAGATTGTTGCCTTCCACCAAGTCCATCATGATGTTGCCTGAGTGGAGCTGAATTCCTGCAATGCCCACGTTATTGTTTACGAAAAAGTTGTAACCAAATACGTTGCGACCACCAGGATCATTAGGAACAAGGGGAGACGTATTATGCTCAAAGATATTGTTTTCAACCACGATGTCGCTGGATTCGTTATCGGTATAGGCGTAGTTCGCCAGCGGAAATGGATTCACAGTTGTCGGACGTCCATAGATGTAATTGGAGCGGACTGTGCCATGTACTGATTGGATCACGAAGATGTGATAGGTCTCCTGTGTGCCAGTGGCGGTACTTAACAGTCTGCAGCCCTTAATCCACCAGTTAGCGGCGTTGATCACATAGACTCCCTGAACTCCCGTCGAGCTGAAGTCAATAGTCATGTCCTCAATACCGGCATTGCCCAGCGGAGATCCTGTATTCCAATACGCTCCAGGAGTCTGGCTTGTACGATAGTTCGGATATGCGATGCCCGGTGTGATTGTTACCTGATTACCGTTAATCCCTGTAACGGTTACGGCCTCTACTTGAGCACGCCCGCTGCGCGCGTAGTTGTTTCCGCCCTGATTCGAACAACCGTTGGCCGTAGTTGCGCAAGAGAAGAGGTCGCCCGCTGCCGGCCAGCCGTCGGTAGCATCATCGGCCTGGTCAAGAAATACGATTGAGCCAGTACCAACGGGACCTGCCACCAAACCAGTTGTGCTGCTCAAAGTGATGGTTGTCGCACCAAGCGGATACGATCCATCTACACCGTTCGATCCCGTCCAATTGGCCGTCGTTACACCTCCGAAACGCGCCACTCCTGTGGCTCCGCTCATCAGATGGATGAATGCGTTGTTCGTACCGCCCAAACCGCCACCGCTGTTTCCGCTCGAGGCCGTCAACTTGGTACGGTCGGCTCCGGCCCCTCGCAGCACGCAGTTGCTCTTAGTCGCGTTGAACGCTGCTACCGAAAAGGTTCCGGCCGGGATTTGTACTATGCCATTGGTTGGGCACGAGGCCAATGCACTCTGGATTGATGCAGCTGTTACCGTACCGCTGGCCAGCGTGTTACAGGCTGCAGTGGTGCAAATCGTTGTGTAGTTCGGAATTCCATTCACAACACCTGCAGAGGACCAATCAGCAGCGCGGCTAGGATCCAGAAAACCGGACCAAAGCTGGGCATTGGCGCAAGTAGGGATGAGTGCGAAAAGAAAAATGAAGACAAGAAACCAATTCTTACGGTTCATTTACCCTCACTGACCTTTTGTGGCGCCAAGCCAATCTTCCGAGACTCGGACCTGCAAGTTCTCGACCCTGCACCAATAAGGGTGGCCAGCGAGAAGTCTCACGCAAACAGCATTTTATCTCAAGGCACGAAAGAACCCTGCACTACGCGACCGATCCTGAGGCCATGTCCTTTTGTGTACCTATGCGTTTTATTCATTATGCAGCAACTGCATTGGTTTACAGATGCACTCAAGAAGCCTGGTCGATGTACGAAGAAAGCAAACTGCCCGACGTTCAGAGAAGCCGACCTGATATGTCAATCAGAAACACGACCTTGTCCTGCAACGTTGCATTCCACGGAAACATCACGCTCCTGAGGCAATCGCGCGCGACTGTGGAGCAACAAGCTGCTCCTCTGCGATTTCGCCTTGGCCGTAGATTGTGGAACGCTCTTCCATCAATGTCCTGTCATACATCTCCTCAGGCTCATATACCACTACGTGACTGCCGCGGTTCGAGAAGCTGAAAGGCACACAGAGGAGATTCTTTAGACGTTCACGTAGTGCATTTCGCCGTTCAGGCGGAACAAAGAAGAGCATAAATCCCCCTCCCCCAGCCCCTAGGAGCTTGCCCCCGAGTGCGCCTGCACTAAGTCCGGCGTCATAGATGCTGTCGATATTGGAGTTGGAAATTTTGTTCGTCAATGAACGCTTGATTTGCCAGCTCTCATGCAGCAACCGTCCAAAATCATCCAACGAACGCGTCGGCGACGCCACGATCGCTTCAGCCTCATCAACCAAGCCGAGCATCATTTGGAGCTCTTCTTGTTTCTGTGGCGTTACCCGAAGCTGCTCTTGAGCAACTTCAGAAGCGGTCCTCGAAAATCCCGTAAAGAACAAGACGAGGTTCTTTTGCAGCTCTACAAATCTGGATTTTTCAGTCAACATCCGCTTTACTTCGATCGAGCCGTCACTATTGAAATTGATCCGGTTGAAGCCTCCATGGGCAGCACTCGTTTGATCCTGAGAGCCGACGGCTTCTCGCAGTAGCTCCTGCTCTACGTGGATGGCATCCGCCGTCAATGCATCTTTGTCGCGCATCTTATTCTTGAGGGCATATAGGCCAAGAAGAAGGCCTACGGTAAAGGCCGAGCTGGTACCAAGGCCTGTTCTGGCCGGCAAGTCTGCCACGTGATGAATCTCGATACCCTCGTTAATTCCGAGATATCGAAGGCAAGCTCTGACTGAAGGATGTTCTATGACACTATTCCTGCCAACGTTCTCCACTCTTGAATAGGAGATGCGGCTGTGATACTCGAAAAATGGGGGCAAGTACCTGCACGTGATGTAGCAGCACTTATCGATAGTTGTGGACAGCACTGAGCCACCACGCTCGCGGTACCAAACGGGATAGTCCGTCCCCCCGCCAAAAAAAGAAATTCGAAGCGGTGTGCGTGTAATGATCAAGACGACTCTCCTTAGTTCAGTGAGTATTTGGCTAAAGCAGCATCAGGACTTGGGTTTTCTATGCGGAACATGAGGCGATCCCAAAAACGTTCCGCACCTGCCCGCAGGTCAGGCAACACAATTCGCGCGCGTTTTGCCAGATTCCAACCAAACAAGGTTCTGATCCAGGAATACTTCCACGACAAGTACGGGGATGCGAGCTTCCCACCGAGACTTTGCGCCATCTCCTCTGCTTTCTCAACAATGTCTGGACGTTCTGGGTAAAAGTTGATCAGCCAGTTCTGGATATATGTCACGCATGCAGCGCGAACACGGTCGCTGTCTTCAAGACAACGAATATAAGCAATGTGCATCTCCATCGATCGCCATTGCGCAAGCATCTTCCGCTCTGACTTACCGATGTAACTCAAACTCCCCACGCCGGGCTGCCGATAGTAAACTTTTGCACCGGGAACGAAGCGAACACCATCGCTGGCAAGAAGGACTCGACAGAAATATTCGCCGTCATCATCTCCCAGTAGGCGAGTATCCCATGGTCCTGCTGCTTCCGTTAATTCCCTGCTAACTAACCAAGTGGCCGTTTGCATGTGAGCATTGAACTGCATTTTCGTGAAAAGCCATTCCGTGGGAGATAAATCCTGCCAGAGTCGGGATGGCACAAATCTTGCCTTGTAATAACGATAAGTAAAAGGCGCCCAACCCGACGAAAGCAGCTTTTTCCTGCCCGCATTGCTCAATTGCATCTGTCTGGCGATCTTGTCTGGACTCAAAAGGTCGTCTGCATCTAGCCATTGAATGTAGTCGCCATTGCAAAGAGAGAAGCAATTGTTTCTCGTCGCGGCTGCGCCTTGGTTGTGCTGTGTTTCTACTCGCACCCCGTGCGTTTCAAACCCGCGTGCAATTTCCAAAGTACGGTCCGTCGATCCGTCATTTACGACAATGACCTCCTTCTTATCCCAGGTTTGCCGCAAAGCAGAACGGAGCGTGTCAGCGATCCACATCTCCGCATTGAAAGCTGGAACAAGTATCGATACCAATGGCTTCATGCCTGAATCTGTCCTTCCAACTTGAGATATACTCTGCGCGTCATCTCCGCGACGATGTTCCACGAGTTCTTGGACTGTACGTAACTGCGAATTGTTTCCCGTCGTTCTTCAAGATATCTATACATCTCGCTCGCAAAATAGCATTCGATTGCCGCAGCCAGTCTTCCGGCATCGCATGGCTCGCATACCAGTCCCGTGCGGCCGATCACTACATCCTCTGCGAACGATCCCACATCAGCGGCGATCACAGGGACTCCGAAACTGTACGCCAGAAATAAAACTCCACTTTGAAACGCTTCCGTGTAAGGCAATGCCACTACATCGCAGGCCTTGAAATATATTTCTGTCTCCTCATCAGGGATGAACTCGATTCTCTCGATAACACGCCCGGCAACTGGGCTCTGGCGGATGCTCCTCAAAATCTCCTCAATGTAACGTTCAGCACCGCTTTTGGGCTTGCCAACTAACAGTAACGTGTAACTATCGTTTCTTGAGCTAATGCGTTCAAATGCATCCCATAACAGATCAAGGCCTTTATAGGGGCCTATCCGCCCAAAGAACAAGATTACTTTCTCATCATTACGAATGCATAAACGCTTTCTAGCCTGTTGTGAAGTGAGGTTAGTATGCGGCGCTACATTGTTGATTCCGAACGGAATGACGCTGACAGCTTCGTCACGAATACCAAATTCGCCAATCAGCTCTTGCTTCATCTTCTCGGTGTGAACAAAAATGTGATCTGCAAGACGGTACTGGATGCCCAGACCTATGCGGTTTACGAGCGAATCTTTGCCGTCTCTCCTCTCCGCATTAACGTTGTGCGCGGTAAACGCGATTCTTTTGCCGACCGCCTTGTAATAGAGCATCAGAAGAGTTCTATCGAAGAATAGGAATCTATTGTTCCAAAGAATGTGCAGTACTTTGGTGTGAGATCGTCCTGCGTACCACATCAACCGTAGGTAATACGCGATTATTCGGCGCGCCTTCACGATGAACGGCGCCTGCTCGCTTTGATCTCCACGAAAATTAAGAAACTTCAACTTGGCGCTGCGCGGAAGGTCAGGACAATCCAGCTCATCACTCCCGATGAAGTCCAGTATTACATCATTGGACGTGAGCGCCCTGGCCATGCCAAAGGCATATGGTTTATCGCCACCTCCGGTTAGTAAGGCGACACTAGTCTTAAGTGATGGAGGTAAGCGATCCAACGGATTCATTAGTTCTATTTCGGAATTGTAGACACTCTTACAACAGTTGAGCCTGACGGACAGATGGTAGCAACGCGGCTCGTGCGTTCTCAACTTCCTCTCCATCAAACACTCTGTCCGCTTCGTGCGAGAAAGGTCTTGGCGTGAGCTTCTGCTGTGGTGAACTTGAAGGCTTCAACTCGTCGGGAGCGACCGTGCAGGCCATGAGAAAGGTAATCCAGACCGGATTCAGAAGCCGAAACCCAGCTTCCGTAAAGCTGTAGATAACGCCAACGAGATAGAAAGCTAAAAATAGCCCTCCAAACTTCGGATCTCGCTGTAGCATCTGAATGACTTTTCGGTACCCGGTGACGAGAACCGCGCTTAGAATGCCGAGTCCAATCCATCCCAAATTTAGGTACACCTCTAAATAACCATTGTGAGCTTCGTTCGGATGCCACCAATGATGCCCCCAAATCAAGTCCAGTCTTGGGCCAATCCAGAAGCTTTCGAAGCCGGTGCCCAAAAACGGATTTCCGTTCATACCCACGATTTCCTTCCAGAGCGCCGTGCGGCCTGTGAGAGTTGCATCTCTGCCCATTGTTTCAACTAAGGAGCTGCCTAGATTGAGGAACAGGGCGGAAAAAGCGACCAGTATCACGGCCATGACCAAGAGATGCACAGTCCGTCGACGTCGGACTAATGAGGGAGAGCTTGTGAAAACAACTAAGACTGCCGCGATCAGGAAACAGGCCAGAGAAGTCATGGAATTGGCCTTGGAAAATAACCACAGGGACATCAATAGAAGTGTGCCTTGGGCGAGAAGACGTCCCTTCCTTCCCGGAGAGTGTCGTTCAATCCGCTCGTAAGCGAATCGCCAGAGTGCTCCGAGACCAAAAAGGAGGCAGAGCACTCCAAGCATGTTCTTGTCATTCGTGACTCCCTCGAACACTTGCCGTCCATCCTGCTCCTTGTAGCCTCTTCCCAAGTAGGGATAATAGCGAACAAGTAAAACTGAAATTGGTATGAGCAGGAAACCAATACGGGCCAAGAAGCGCTGAAGTGCCGCCCGCCACTGTGGGTCCGTGAGGATAATTAACACCATTACTAAATCGCCGCAGGCCTTGATCCAGCGTTTTAATCCCACATCTGGGTAGTCTGACCAAATCAGACTCAGAGCACAATAAAGAAAGAACAGAACTACGATCTTATTGGCGCGCAGAACTGCCGCAACGTTATGGCGTCTGATCGCAAGAACGATCAATCCCATAAGCATCAGAGCGGTGAAAATATTGCGCTGGATAGGATTGCCATCTAGCTGGTCGGCTGCACTTCGAGGATATGTTTGCAGCCACTTCGATGCTGTGGCTCCAAGAATCATCCAAGTCACAGGAAGCCAGAGTGCTATGGAGACTCGAACGGAGCGGTCCCGATCCAGGAAGAACAATCCCAGAATGCCAATGGTAAACGCGATGGTGGCAATAAACGGCGGCGTAGGATGCCTTCCAAACTTAACGACGCAGCAAAAAAATTAAGACCTATCGAAAAACAGTCGGTGCAACAGCTCCAAGGTTAATAGTTTGTGAATTTCAGTTGTGTAGTTTCCCGTTCCTGATGTGTGTTCGCGAACAATCGTTTCCACTCGCTTGCTGACGATATAGGGCCGAGCAAGGGACCTGGAATCGAGCAGCATTTCGCGGATGTAATCCTTAAGCGCATCTCTATACCAGACCCTGAAGTGCAAGAGTTTGTGGCGTCCCAGAAACCATCGTTCGAGTTGTGCTGCCGATGCTTGGTTCAATCGCGCAAGCCAATTGGGCATGCCGCTGTCAAACAGGTATTCCGCTTTGTATGTCGTCTGAAGAATGATTTGTCGAAGAAGCGACATAGAGTTCCCATTCTGAACAACTCCCCGATCAGAACGGATTCGTGCTAATTGGCTGTTGTGATCGGCTAACAGGCGCAAACGAATGTCAGCCTTGGAAGATTGGGGCGCACGATAAACAGTGCGGACAAAGCTATTGTCGAGAAAGGGTGATCTGACTGTAAGCTGAGTCCGCTCCAGGGAAAGAATCCCACGATGATACCAGGGCGATTGTCGAAATGCAGCAAACGTAATTGGATTGCATCGCCGCGCCTGGGAATAGGTCTGGTCGGCAGCCAGCAAATGTGGTTTGAGATCACCGGAAAAGAGCCCTTGCGCAAAAAGCGTAGGGCTGAACATCACGGCGTGTTGAACAATTTCACTTCCGTAGGTACCAACAATTTTTGCCGGGGCAATTTCTCTAGCCTTTTCGCTCAAGTAGAGATCAGAAGCACGGTAAGCATCTACTGTTCCTTCCGTGAAGTACACACTTCGCTCGGCATAATGGGAAAACTTCGATAAGAACTGCTCGCCGACGGTGATTACCTGATGAGCTAACCCGCACTCTCGGGCGACTTTTCGGGCTATGATAACGTCTTGCGATTCGCGCAGTGGTCCGCCAAACGTGTACGTTGCAAGAGAAGCTGACGAAGCTTTATTCACTGCCAGGAGGACGCGCGTATCCAACCCACCCGTCAGAGCTATTCCCGTCCGTTGCGAACCACAAAAATAGCGTGGAAGGCTACTTCTTAATACGTTCGATAACTCTTGCCGATATTGCTCTGGCGCCACTTGCTCCTGGCTCTCCCATTCTTCGGGGCGAAAGTAACTCTGTTTTCCTCGAAGAGTGCCGTTGCAAAAAGTCCACGATGACCCACCTGGCATTACTTGGATCTGCCTAAAAATCGTGCGATTCTCGAGGACACAGCTAAAAGCAATGAACTCCGCTAGTCCGCGCTCGTCAATGCTTCGCAAGTCGGGACAAACAGCAAGAATTGCCTTAGCTTCCGCTCCAAAATAAAATGCTTCTTTTGCCTGGTAGTAATGGACCGGATGCATTCCGTATCGATCATTGAAGAGCGTAGCCGTCTTCCTTCTCGAATCCACAACGAGACCATGGAAAATTCCATTCAACCTTGCGGGGAAGGTGTCACCTGACTCATAGCAATCAATCAAATAAGAAGCTTCGTTGTTACGCTTGGGACATCCGTTATCAGCGGCGTGTACTCCATCCCCAGAGTATTCTTCACCCGCGAAAAACAGATGGACATCGCTTGTGGGATTGCAGAGGGGCATCTGTGAAGCAAACGAGTTCTCGATAGCTGTCCATCCCACGTAGACCCCAATCGATGTTGTATGCCACTTTCCAGAGGTATAGAACCGAGCGTGATGCTGGGTCTCGAGCATGCGAGACAACTGCGATTCCGCCCATTCTTTGGGCATAGTTGTGATTAGACCAACGAGACCGGGCATTCCTTCACCTAAGCATCAACTGTGCGGTATCTGCGGCTATACCATGCGCTGCGCAATTGCCTCAGTTTCGCCTTCACTATTTCAGGCAGAGCGCTCCCCACGTCACGATGCAAGCCGATACGGAGTGCAATGGCCCCAAAGCGGGTTAATGGAATGTAGTAGCGTGGCAAATCGAGGCGTTGAAACCCGTTCGTCTCCTTGAAGTGACTGAGAGTATCGCCAGTCTTTTTTCCGTAGGTAAAGTTTTCGTACACTAAATATGCGATTCCGCGGTCGGCACATGACCGCACGGCTTGAGCGACTAGAGCGTTCGTTGGCGCCTTGTCACGATGTTTCAGCATCGAGAGGATATGGATTGCACACGCGTGCGTGCCAGTCTCATCGACTACCAGCTTGATGAAGCCAATCATCGCGCCATTAAGGAACGCGCCAATAAAGACGCTTCGATTAAGAAATGTTCCTGCATATAAACGCGCCCTCTCAAGGTTCATGCCGTAATGAGGGAATCGTCTACCTTGGCGAATGGGCGACTCGTTGTAAATGTCGCAGATGCCTTGAAGCAGCGCATCACTAAAGGGGACCTCACGGATCTCTACGCCCTTTTTCTCAGCTTGACGCGCCCGATTGCGCGCGAGAGAGCGAATCTGGTGGTTCCACCAGTGTTCAAACGTAGACACAGACAAAACAGCAAGGTTGTCCCATTCCATCGGATATGGGTACACTGGTGCGGTTTCGGGAAGTTTCTGCAAAAACGTGAAAAGATCAATGCGAGTTCCGCATCGATGAAGACTCTGGATTACAGCCTCCGGATCTTCAGGAAACGTGAACTTTTCCCCATCCAGCCGAGCGACCTTTAACACACGGCCTAAGACTTTTAGCTCCTTGCCACAAGTCTTGATTACAGTTTGCTTTTGCGCGATTCCCATAAGAAGTCCTTTTGGCACTGAGTCTCTGTTATTCGCACGAAGTCGTTCGCGTGAAGTTCTCCTGATTCTTAGGAGTTAGGCCGCAGCATTCTCCCAGTAAACTGCTTGAGTCGCTGCATTTGCTCTCGGCGACAAAACTCGACCAGCTCGCGTGGGACTGGCCTCTCCATTCTTCGGACGGCAGCCCAGAAATAACCTAGTGCTGTCACAACGCCGCCGATAATCAATGGCTTTTTTGTCATTTGATAACAACTTCTAAACACCTCCCAGATCGGGGAAGTACCGACAGAATAGTCTTTGCCACCATCTTTGAATTTTGCCGTGAGCACCCCCTGCTCAGCAGTGCCGGTGTAGCGGTAATGCAAATAGGTTTTCTCCGTAAAAGTGCGAGTTCTCCACCCTTTCATTCGGGCGGATATGTCGGCAATTCGATCAATGCAGCCGCCCCTTACTGGACGATAGCCGCCGATTGCCTCAAAACAGCTCCTACGAAACACCTGGCATGGGCCAGTAACATGCTCAATGCTCGCGAAGCGATAGTCATATGGAGGATTCAAGGGATCTCTGTATGGTGTGCCCACGAGGCCCAGAGACGGATCGGTGGCGAGCTTTTCGAGGAGAAAAGCAAAGTAGTCAGCCTCAAACGAAACGTCGGCATCTACGTTTCCAACGACCTCGAAGTCCAAATTGCGGAGGCGTTGCAGTCCGGCATTGAAAGCAGCAACCTTTCCGGCGAAGTTTCGCTCCCTGCGTTCCGGCTGCCTGACGAGCTCGATCCACAAGTGTTGCGATGCAAAGCGCTGAACGATCTCGTCAGTACCGTCTGTGGAACCGTCGCTCACAATCACCCATTTCACGGGTAATACGGTTTGTTCTATGACTGACGTGATGGTCTTCTCGATAAATGCCGCTTCGTTTCTCGCAGGAGTTACGAGTACATATTTAGGCAGCTTATTTGGCATTGAGATTTATAAGCTCTGACTTACTGAAATTAGGGAAAACACTCAAATGACTGATGCGAACCGTTAGTTTAGCCAAGCTCTGATTTTGCGAGCATGTGAGAGCACTCCGCCAAGTAAAGGGTTCGTGTCGACATAATTGTCTCGAAACTCAGAAAGCAATCTCCGCGTGCTTGTCTTGGTCCGATCAGCCACACTCTGTCCATATTGATCAGGACTGGCGTCCTTAGCTGCCGGCATCTGAATATGTGCAGCTGCTCCCGCGTCGAGAGAGAGCCTCAGAATAATGTAACCGTCCTTTTCCTCAGCCTCCACCTTGCTTCCATCAATGGTAATCACCGGCATTGGATACCCAGGTGTATGGCGCTTATACAAAACATAGTCGTGGGAGCGCGAATCACTGTTTCTGAGATGAAAATGGCTAGTATAGAAGCGCACATGAACGTCGCCATGACGGTCGGTTCGGGTCAGGCATGCCTCTGAGCAAATCGTTCCCAAATTAGTCCATTCGAGACGGTCGTTGAGCGCGTTAAGCTTTTCTACAAAATCTTCCAAGGCACCATAACCTTTCCGAAAGTAGCCGTGGTGTTCGACTACGATGGCAGGTCTCCCCAAAAAGAGATCTAGAGCAAATTCAGCAATGTCCTTTGGATATCGTCTGAGGAACAAGGGGAAATCACTAAAGCTCATCACTGCAACATCGAGAATATCTCCCAGCCGTAGCTGGCTATCTGCAGTTGATGGATGAGGATCAGAATTCACTGCAGCAAGATAACCAGAGGACTTCAATGCCTCCAATGCTTCTGACGAGAAAAGCCCTTGAGGAAATACCATCACTTCGTCGAAAGAAACTCCGTATCGCGCACGATGCTGGCCCATCCGCTCGAGAGCCAAGCGTGCCTTCTTGCTCAGGAGGATGACGTTATTGACGGCGAACTCGCCGGCAGTGTGATCACAGCCGTGAATACACAAGGAGCCTCGCGGTGAACCAGATGGAAAGAAACGCATAATTTCCGGGTCCGACCTATCGTGATTCCAGGGAATAAACGCGATCGATAGAGAGAATTTATGTGGAAGCATCCTGCTGAAGAGCTGGGCATACTCGAGAAACCCATATCGCTCCTGCAGCAATGGATCATCAACAACGAAACATGCACGAGCGCGTTCGCTATGCCACAAGCGCTCGTCCATCGCGTTTCGCAAAAACATGATCAACGGCACCATGTCGGGAAAGCTCGATGTGAGGTTATAGTCGCGTTCTACTGTGCGATTCAGATCGACAAAATGATCGTGTGCCAAAAGGGAAACACGTGAGCACTCGTAGTTCGCGAGAACAAAGAACGGATCATTATCGATGCTGATTATGAGGTTCTCAGCCGCGAGTCCCGCGGGTTCAAAGCAATGGAGACTCTTTTGAGCGGCGGAAAAGGAAATTCCTGCCAGTTCTCGGCAGAATTCTCGATCATTCTTCACGCGGAATTCTGATGGACGGCTCTCCACGCGCTTGACGCCTTTAAGCATTCCAGACGAAAGCAATCGAACCATTGAATTGTGAGGTTCTGTTGGTAGACAGCCATAAATAAGAATCGATTTGCCAGCCCCGAGTATCGTTTCAATACCTACATTCGTTTGCATCGAAGCGCACAGCTGCGCAAGACACTCCATCGAGACCAAGAGGCACTCGCACCCTGCAACGGTGGCTCGAAGAGAGTGAATCAGAGCTGCAGTGGCGCCGACATCAACGAATTCCGATTGCAGTCCAACAAATTGAACAAGCTGTCCCGCGCGCGTGTCCGCGACCGAGGGATTGTCCCGATATAGGATTGCGACGTCACTCATGATGCGTAGGTTTAGGCTACTCCGACCTTGCAGCTAGAAGCTTTAGCCGCATCATGGCGCGAAGGGATGATGCTTCCAATCAGTTCCAAATAGCGCGCCCTCATGACTTCCCAACGGATAGCTGCATACTCCTTTGCTGCTGAAGCAACTAGCGAGAGTCGCATTTCAGGATCTCTATATATTCGAACCATCTGTCTCGCTAGGTCAGCCACTTCGCCAGGTTCGAAATAAGCCAATGAGGACTCACTGAAGTATCTTTGAACGGCCCTCAGCCGTGAAATAACGACCGGCTTACCCATAATGATGTATTCAGGTAGCTTATTTGGTGAGGCAAACTCCAGAAACACATCCCGCCTTATTGCAAGCACTCCCAGGTCGCACTGAGCGAGCCATTTCGGCACTTCTTCCCAGGGTACGCGCCCCAGCAATCGTACTTTTTGCGAAACTCCACGCAGCTTCGCCAATTCGCGCAAAGACTCACCTTCCGGCCCGTTTCCCAGGATCCAAAACTCGCAGCCCGGGATCTCTCGTTGTGCGAGCGCAAACGCCTCGATAGCGATATCTAATCCATATAGCTTGGTGAGAGTGCCGTGGTACATCATGACGAACGATTCCTTCACGGCCTCAGAATGCTTCCTGCGACCGGCAAACATCGACTCATCCGCTGAATTCGTAATGATTGTCGTAACGCGCCGATCTAGCCCTCGACTCGCCAACAGGTCGGTGATAGGTTCATTGATCGTGATCACCCGGTCAGCAAACCGAAAACTCAGCCGTTCTATGAACTTGAGCAATCGCACAAGGCTCGCGTTCTCCGGGATTTGATATTTGGACATGTAAAATTCTGGGGTGATTTCGTGCATGTCCAAAACCACCTTTGCTCCCATGGCTTTTGCAAAAGCCGCTGCAAAAATCAGGAAATCGGGCAAAGTGTTTACGTCAATTACCGCATACTTCCGGAAGGGCATACGAAAAGTAACGTTAATGAATGACCACAGCCAAAAAATCGCGTACTCGTAGAGGTATCGAGCCAAGGAGCCCCTTGCCTTACCAAGAGATAAGGTGCGCACATGCACACCCTCTAAGTAGTAGTCCTTCCTACCTCCGGAGTTGCGCAAAGCGAATACCTCAACTGAATAGCCCGCATTTACCAGAGCTTCAGCCTTGCGCCTGACGCGGATATCGCCGTCGTAATGATTTTGCAGGAGAACGCAGATCGGCTTCATGATCGAAAAGGAAATCTTTAGGCCCGAACTGTGGGATCCATACTGAAGCAGCCCAGCCGCTCTCGGCAGATTCGAGAAAGCTTTTCAGAATCTTCGCCATCCCACGAAATGTCTTCGAACGCTGGAGCTGCATGCTCTGATGCACTGCCAACCCTTTGACCGGACGGACGATGAATTCTCAGGGTGACGAGCGGTTGGATCGGTGTCCTTCCGTCGTAATGGATCGATACTAAATTGGGAACAGCGGCTGTAAGCGATTTAAACTTGACTTCTCGGCGGTAACGGAACCACGCTATAACTTGCTCTGCACTGGCGAACCAGCAACGACAGGTGCGAAGCCTTTTCAGCAATCGCAGGTAAAAATCCCCCCAAAACCGCTCAGCAGCGTGGCTCCTGTCGTGCCACAAAACTGTAAGCACACCTCCCAGATTTCGGGCTTGATCGATCAAAGTGGCGCAGCGTTGCTCCGCTTCTGGTTCCGAGAGGTTTAGCTTCTCCGGAAAGAAAAGAGCGCCATCCTGAAGGTGTAAGGGCAATTCTAACAACTTTTTCGTACCTATTGGACGAAAGACTTGCAGCGTTCCCGCTCGATATCCAATTGCGCCGTTGTATCCACAAGTTGAGTCATAGTCATAATCGGCTCGATCTAGAATGGCGGGAGTATCGCGATCCGCGAGCAACCAGTGCATTCGCACTCCAACTCGCGATCTGCCGGCGGCGTCCCTAACTCTCTTCGATTCATTCCGGGCCTTCTGCTCGCTGTGCCAGGAATCAATTCCATGGACTGCTACTTCACACCCTTCGTTTTGAAGCCTCTCGATCCAGGACTTAAGATCTCCTACATCGTAAGCAGCTGCACGTCGCCCGGCGTTAGCGCCGGAAACCTTTGTCCCTCGCGTTCTCTTGAAAGGGATGAGGAAGTAAGTAGAGGGAAGGTCCTTTTCCGCCGTTAGATACCATTCGAATGGCTGCCAGAAATCCTTCATCCATCCGGCATAGACGAACGGCAAGGATAGAACAGCCACCCAGCTCCTGATCAAAAGATCAAGCGAAAGTCTGCCTCGGAGGAACTTGAGGAAAGCGCCGATCGTTCCTCGGTAACAAAAGCCGAACATGGAATGATCGAAGAAATGGCTTCGTATTCCAACGAAGTCGATATCATGGGTAAGGCAGGTTATAAAACTGTAGTTTTCAGGAGAAGGTGGAATCTCCAGCAGGGGTATACCTGCCTGCAATATGGCATTGCGTAGGATCTCAATGTGGAGATCGAGTGTAGGAACATGCGCCCATTCCTCGGGTTGACCTGCCGTCAGCAGGTACTCTGATTCATCGAACAGGTCATATCCAAGCCGTAAGAGCGAACGCGGCCGCGAATAAAATCCAACCGTCTCGCCATTATCACTGACATACCGAACTACCTCGGCCAAAGGTGCAAACGTGCGCACTCCACAGTAGATCGGGACAGCACCACCCGAATAAATAAAAGACGCGGTTTTGAGGAGCGGGAAGGCATCTCCATGCCCCGCGTCCACCCGCTTTGCTGAACAGCCGTAGACAATGAGCAACCTGCAATCTACAGGCGGCACATCGTCTAATGTCGAGATCACTACATCATAAAAACTGCCAGCTCGAACGAACTGCCATGGCGTCTTGAAGAGCTCGAAGAATTCTCGAACCGCTTCGTCCTGCCCAGATTTTGCGAAAACGCCGATCAACTACAACTCCGGAGGGTTATCTAATTACTACTCGCGGCTACTGCAGCGGAGGCGCCTACTATGTTCCGCGACTCGAGGAAGAACTCGTCAATCGACTCTACTACGTACCTTGCCTGCTCTTCTGTGAGTTCCGGATAAATCGGAATGGCGAGTGATTCCTTTGCAGCGCGTTCACTTTCGGGAAAAGCTCCCGGAGGAATAGCTAGATATGCGAAGCAGTCTTGCAAGTGCATGGGTACTGGATAATAGACTTCCGTGCCAACCCCCTTGCTCCGGAGAAACGCCTGAAGCTCGTCGCGTTCGGGCGTGCTGATCACATACTGATTAAAAATATGGCGATCAGTGACAACCGAGGGGCGTGTCACCGGGGTACCGGCTTCCTGAAACAACACGTCATATCGTTGAGCATTGGCTCTGCGCCCTTCAGTCCACTGATCCAGGTGGGGTAATTTGGCCGAAACAATGGCAGCGTGCAACGCATCGAGGCGGAAGTTTCCACCGATCATTCGATGGTAATACTTCGGCTTGGCGCCGTGTCCCCGCAAGCACCGCACGCGCTCTGCTCTGGCTGCTTCGTTCGTTACCACCATGCCGCCGTCGCCCGCAGCTCCGAGATTCTTGGATGGAAAGAAGGAGAAGCACCCGTAGTGACCGATGGAGCCAGCTCGACGTCCCTTGTACTCCGCCCCAATGGCCTGAGCCGCATCCTCGATCACGACCAAGCCATGCTGGCTAGCGAGTCCCATGATCGGATCCATGTCGGCCATTTGTCCGAACAAATGAACCGGCATGATGGCACGAGTCTTTTCGGTAATTTTCGAGGCGATCTGCGTTACGTCAAGGTTGTATGTGACCGGGTCGATGTCGACGAATATAGGTCTTGCGCCCAAGCGGGTGATTGCACCAACCGTGGCGAAGAATGTATAGGGCGTGGTGATGACCTCGTCCCCCGGTCCAATATTCTCGGCCATGAGACAAACGAGCAGGGCATCGCTGCCTGAAGATACCCCGATGCCGTACTTGCAGTTTGAATACTCAGCTATCGCCTTCTCACACTGCTCCACTCGCGGGCCCAGGATGAAGTGCTGGGACGCAAGCACTTCGCTGACGGCCGAAAGTATTTCCTGCTTAATTGGTAGATACTGCGCTTTAAGATCCAGCAAGGGCACTTGCATATTCGGACTCCTCTTTAAACTCTTTGTATGATTTCGTACCTTTACTGAACTCAATTGGAAGAGGGGCTTCCTCGTCGAGATTAAGACAACGAAGGATTCCTGGCTCAACTTCGCAATAGCGATATCCAGTTTCAGGACAGATCATCACACCGTCAGTATCTGGTGAATCAAGCCGATGTCCATGGCGACTCATCCAACCCACTTGGCGAGCGGGATTTCCCATTACGAGGGCAAAATCGGGAACACTTTTTGTGACAACCGAACCTGCTCCAATGAATGCGTATCGGCCTATCGTTATGCCACAGACGATAGTAGCGTTTGCACCGACTGAGCATCCTCGCTTCAAGCGAGTTGTCTCATATAGGGAATGCCGGCTCACTTGCGATCGGGGATTTGAAACATTGGTCAGCACGCATGACGGTCCGAGAAACACATCATCTTCAACAACAAGTCCCGTGTAGATCGACACATTGTTTTGTATTTTCACGTTGTTACCGATGACCGTGCCACCGTCGATGTTGACGTTCTGCCCGATGACACAGCACTCACCAATACGAGCACCTTTCATCACGTGGGAAAAGTGCCATATTTTTGTGCCCGCCCCGATCTCGGCGCCCTCATCTGCGTACGCAGATTCGTGGACAAAATATGGCCGCTCCTGCTTTTGAGACTTCACCGCCGTAGTCTCCAGGGCAACTTGACCGTCGCGAAGTGCTCGCTGACATGCATCCAGAACACGCAGCACTCTGAGACCTTCAGCTCCATCGCTGATTGGAGAGACTCTCGACGCAATTGCGTCCAGAAAATGGTGACATTCTGCGCGAAGAGGTTCCTTCTGATCCAGTTCGACGGACTCAGACTTCGCCTTTACCGCAGTGGGAATTCGATTCTTCCATTCCACCCGATGTGGGTACAGCAGAAGCTTGTCATCGGCGGTGTCATCAAACACCGCCATCTTTTCCGAGCCCACGACGACGAGCTTTTGTTCCTTAATGGGGTGCAACCAGCTTACAAAGATGTGAGCTTGTACACCGCTCGGAAAATCGAAGTGACTTAGAGTTACATCTACAATGTCGCGGTTGAGATAGGCGCTGCCCTCACATGAGATACGCTTCGGCATTTCGTTCAACAATGCGAGCATTACCGAGATGTCATGCGGAGCGAAACTCCACAGAATGTTCTCCTCCGTCCGAATCTTTCCAATGTTGAGACGATTAGAGTAGAGATAACAAATTTTTCCCAGCGCTCCTTCGCGAATAAGTTGTTGGAGCTTCAGAATCGCCGGGTGATACCGAAGAATGTGGCCTACCATCAGGATTCGTCCCTTGGCTTCGGCCAGTCGTACCAACTCCTCTCCATGGTTAAGCTCAACGGCTAGCGGCTTCTCCACAAGGACGTCTTTGCCGGCGAGCAGGGCAGCCTTCGCCAACTCGTAGTGCGTAACTGCTGGCGTCGCCAACGCTATGGCAGTGATCTCTGTATCCGCAAGTACCAAACTGAACTCGCGATAGAACTTCACTCCTTGATACTGTTGCCGGCAAAGCGCTTCAGCCGTGTCCGCCGGATCACAGAGGGCTCCAAGCGCTCCCAGTTCATAAAAGTTACGAACCAGATTCTTCCCCCAGTAGCCCACACCTACTACGGCAACATTCGCCTTCGATAATCCATTATTTTCCATAAGTAACTCCGGAGATTTAAGACTTAACCAGCTCTTTTGACGAAAGATCAATTGAGCAGATTCACGCACTTTTCCGCGGCGAATCCATCGCCATAGAGGGCAGGAGGTGAGCCATTGGGAGTGAATGATCCCACTGCTTTCGTAATCTTTTCCGTATCGGAACCAACTAATATGTTCCAGCCAACTTCTACCGTTTCGACCCATTCAGTGTCTTCGCGAAGCGTAACGCAAGGCACACGCAGCCAGTACGCTTCCTTCTGCAGGCCACCAGAATCGGTAAGAATCAATCTCGCCCCACTTGCGAGTCCCACCATTTCGACGTACCCCACCGGTTCTATAATCCGAATATTGGAGTTGAGTTGGCAGCCCGCGCGCTCTATCGCCTTCCGCGCCCGAGGATGAACTGGAAAAACTATCGTCTCTTTAGCGGAGTTGAAGGCATTCAGGATTTTAGAGAGCTTGTCGACATCATCAGTGTTCTCGCTTCGATGAACCGTTGCCAACAGATACTTCCCTTTTTCCACATTCAAGTGGCTTAAGACATCAGGAGGCAGTCCGGTGTTGCGCTGTCTGGCCCAATTCAGAACATCAAGCATCACATCCCCGACCATATGGACGTTGCGAGTAATTCCTTCGGCAGCCAGGTTCTGAACGGCCGTGTCGCTGGGGCAAAGCAACACTTCGGATAGATGATCGGCAACAACTCGATTGATTTCCTCCGGCATGCGCCGGTTGAAACTGCGCAGTCCGGCTTCAATATGGACTACGGGGAGATGCAACTTGGAGGCCGCAAGCGCCCCAGCCAACGTGGAATTAGTGTCACCATAGATAAGGAGATAGTCCGGCCGTTCAGCAACAAGAATGTCTTCTATGCCTTTGAGCATACTTGCCGTTTGGCATGCGTGACTTCCCGATCGAACGTCGAGGTTCACATCCGCTGCCGGCATTTCCAGACCTTCAAAGAATATTCCCGACATCTCATAGTCATAGTGTTGGCCTGTGTGCAGCAAAATTTCCGTGTGCCGCTTGCGCAATACTTTGCTGACAGCGGCAGCCTTTATGAACTGCGGCCGCGCGCCTACAATGGTGACAACCTTCAACAAGGGCTCCTCTCCTAGCTGTTAAGTAGTTGCATGACTCGACGGCGATTCATTAACGAGCTACGGCTGCGGCAGCTTTCACCGTGACACTCTGCTGGGCCACTGCCACTACTCGTTCCAATTGTTCGGAAGTCATCTGCGGAAACATCGGCAGGGAAACAATTTGAGGAGCAGCCAATTCCGTGATCGGGAAATCGCCGGTCTGATAACCGAGATGTGTATATGCTTTCTGCTGATGAAGAGGAACGGGGTAGTGAATTCCTGTACCGATGCCGGCTTCTGCTAAGTCGCGCTGAAACTGATCACGGTTCTCTACACGAACAACGAAGAGATGGTAAACGGCCTTAGACCAGCCTGGCTCAAACGGAGGAGCAATACTCGAATCTGGCATCGAAAGAAGATCTCGATATTCAGAAGCGAGCGCTTGTCTGCGAGCGTTCCAATCCGGCAGATGCTTCAATTTTACTCCCAGCAGTCCAGCCTGAAGGGCATCGAGTCTGCCGTTGTATCCTTCGATATCGTGATAGTACTTCTTTGCCTGACCGTGATCGCGCAGCATCCGGATAGTCCGAGCAATTTCGGGATCTGAGGTTGTCACTGCACCAGCCTCGCCGCAGGCTCCGAGGTTCTTTCCAGGATAGAAACTAAATGCCGCCGCGCGACCTATGGATCCTGCAGTCTTCCAGGTGTTTTCCCGTCTTGAAAAGTACTTGGCTCCGTGAGCCTGGCATGCATCCTCTACGACTAGGAGATTGAATTGCTGCGCGAGCTCAACTATGGCGTCCATATCTGCCATTTGCCCATACAGATGGACGGGAACAATGGCTGTAACAGGGCGTCCACTGCGCATGCTTACGAGTTTGCCATCCGCGAATTCGCAGCGCTCTGTGAGATAGCGACGCAGCGATTCTGGATTCATGTTGTATGTGCGCTCATCAATGTCGACAAACTCTGGGAGGGCCCCCGCCTGCGAGATGGCCTCGGCCGTGGCAATGAAGGTGTTTGGAACCGTTACTACTACGTCGCCGGCTTTCACTCCAGCAGCTATTAGGGCAAACCGCAAAGCATCGGTTCCATTTGCGGCGCCGATGCAATGCTCAGCCTCGCAGAACCGCGCAAAGGCGTTCTCAAATTCCTCCACTAATGCACCACCAATAAAGCCGGCGGAGCGCAGCACGCGTCGAAAGATTTCAGTGAGTTCGCCCTCAAGTTCTACGTGCGGAGAGACGAGATCGAGAAATGGAATGCTGCTGACGTTCAATTGATAATCTCCTAATGAGTTTCGTTGGAAGTCTGATCTTTTGATTTCCTAGAGGAGGACTACTAATTCCTGGGCGGGCTGATTCTCTACAAGTTGTGACATTGCGTCACCGCGGAACCGCCATCACTTCCGCTTGCTCAATACTTCCAACGTATCGGAGCACTTTTGCCGGGTTTCCCGCGACTATCGCATTTGCTGGTACATCCCTTGTGACTACGGCTCCGGCCCCTACAATGGCATTTTCCCCCACGACGACATTTGCCAATATCGTAGCTCCCGATCCAATGGAAGCACCCCTTTTGATCCTGGTCTGCTCGACTTTCCAGTGGGCTTCAGTCTGCATCGATCCATCGCTGTTTGTGGCTCGCGGATATATGTCATTGATAAACATCACCCCGTGACCGATGAAGACATTGTCCTCCAGGGTGACACCTTCGCATACGAATGTATGACTTGAGACTTTGCAATTCTTTCCGACAAATGCGTTCTTCTGGATTTCGACAAACGCACCAATTTTTGTACTGTCTCCGATTTCACATCCATAGAGGTTAATGAACTTTGATAGCTTGACATCTTTCCCTAGCTTAACGTTATTCAAGCAAATATATTCATTCATAAGTACACTAGCTCTCCCCTTTTACTTACCGACTGATTAGCAGCTTCTAACATCTTCACTACGCGCCAGCCGGCATGACCATCGTTGATTGGCTTCTTGCTGTTGCCGATACAGTCGATGAAGTAATCCAACTCGGTCTTCAGTGCTTCGGCAGGTTCCACCTGTGGAGACCACATGTCCCCCGACCGATAATTAACCAGCATCTGATAGACACCCTCGCGGCTCTTAATATCAACCCCTTTGTCATAAACCTTGATCTTTTCATCCGCTTCCAGATCGTTCCACACCAGCATTTTCTTTTCGCCGCCGATAAGAGTCGTCCTGACCTTCACTGGAGAGAGCCAGTTCACGTTGATGTGAGCAATTACCTTACCGGGAAAATAGACCGTCAGAAAAGCAATGTCTTCATGTCCGTTCAAGTGAGTTTGACCTGTCGCCGACACCGCTTCAGCTTTTTTACCAATCACATAATCCATTATTGAAAGATCATGCGGTGCCAGATCCCAGATCACATTGACGTCATGTTGAAAGAGACCAAGGTTGACGCGGGTCGAATCGTAGTAATACAGGCTTCCAAGCGCGTTCTGATCAACTAATTGCCGGATCTTTCTCACTGCCCCAGTAAAGAGAAAGGTATGGTCCACCATGATGCATAGACCTTTTCTCTCGGCGAGCTTAATCAACTCTTCGGCCTGAGCCGAATCTGAAGTAAACGGCTTCTCGACAAAAACATGCTTTCCATTTTCGAGCGCTTTTTTTGCTAGCTCGAAGTGAGTCCAGACCGGAGTGATGACTGCAACTGCATCGATCTCGGCAGAGCAGAGGACGTCGCATGAGTTCGTTGTTGTTTTTATTTCCGGATAAGTCTGATTAACCCGTCGCAGCATCTCCGGGCTCTTGTCGCATACCATTGCGACTCGCGACCCCTCCACTCGATGGAGATTGCGTACCACATTGGGACCCCAATAGCCATAACCGATCACACCAATTCGAATCATAGTTCCTTCATTTAATGTAAGTTGGCGTAGAAATCTCGATTGCTTTTAAAGAAATGGGTCCAGCTCAGAAGCGCATTCGAGTAATTGATAAAGACGGGGAAATGCCGATCAGTAAGCGCCTTCGCCAGTGAAAACGGCCATCGGCGTTTGCAGGATGATCTTTAGATCCAACCAAATCGACCAAAGCTTTGCGTACTTCAGATCGAGGCGAACCATATCGTCGAACGTTGTTTTAGAACGCCCCATGACCTGCCACAGTCCCGTAATTCCCGGCTTAACTTCCACAACTCGTCGCCTGTGCCAAATGTTGTACTGCTCGAATTCGTAAGGCACCGGCGGGCGTGGTCCCACCAACGACATCTCTCCGCTGAGAACGTTTAGCAACTGAGGAAGTTCGTCGAGGCTGCTCTTGCGTAGAAATCTACCTAGAGGAGTAATTCGTGGATCATTCGTCAGTTTAAAAACCCCTGTTTGGCCAGTCTTTGCCTGATCGGCCTTTCCCTGGATTAGCTTCGATACATATTCCTGATGGATCCTGGGGTCATTATTGGTGTACATCGAGCGAAACTTGAGAAACGTAAATGAGCTTCCGTGTAACCCAACTCGACGCTGCCGAAACAGGATTGGACCTTTGGAAGTCGTTCTGATGAGGAGCGCGATGACCAACAGAACAGGCCAGAGTGCAGTCAATATCACTAAACCTCCGATGATATCGATACCGCGTTTCAGTATTCGCTCACCTCTCCTTGAATCGTGTCGCTCGGAAGCATCGGGGTAGAAGATCAAATCGATATCTTCATCGTCCGGTTCAACTTCCTGGTTGGGAAAGATCCGGAAAACGATGTTGAGGGCGTCGAACTGCTCCAAGCGTAAGGCATTTTGCAGAGCGCTTGTAACTTTGCCGATAATTAGTGATGTATTTTCGGGTTGACCAATTTCAGGAAACAAGACTGCTACTGTCGACCCGTATTCATACCATCCAATAGTGTCGGTCTCTCGTGTCGCGAGCGAGACGGCGTTAACGATTTGCCGGATGGCTCTTTCTCCTTCAGCGCTCTGGAAGACGCGAGGTCCGCTAAGTAACATCAGCATGAAGGCATTGCCGGAACGTTCCGTCCTCTTTCGTTCCAGGCAAAGCATGCGAAGAAAGTGGTGCTCCTCCATGATTCCATTCCATCTCTTCGCTCGCCGACGCCGCTCGGCTGCCGACTCGCTTTTGGCAGGGAGGAATCTTGTATCTTCAGTGATCGGAAAAGTCGCCATTTTGCCGTTCTGTACTGCCCATCGCAGTCGTGTAGTGAATCGGTTGCTCTAACTCTCTCGACTGACCGAGCAATCGTTCTGCCAACCTGGGACTGTTCATTTCGCTCGTTTTCGAGCCGCTTCGCCTCCCTAATCCTCTAAAAACTCGACACTTAGTACGCAATACTATGGGAGTTGCAAAAGTTTTCACTATGTCGGTTTACTCCACTAGAACTCAGGACAATTGCAAACCTTTGCATAGGCAGTTGAAGGAAGTTCCTTTGGCACGCCCTAGGACAAGAATCTCGAGAAGAGGTTAGAGCGATTTCGTGTTTAATTGGGCCAGCGCTGCCTTGGCATTTTGTGCGTAATTCGCATTCGCGTTCGCTGTTATAGCGCGTTGCAGGTAGTGCTTCGCTTCCGCCACGTCCCCAACCTTCAGCAGAGTCATACCGAGATGGTAATCATAGACTCCTTTTGCAGGCACCTGCCGCACCAACCTGCGGAGTTCTTCGGCTGCTGAACTATACAAACCTTTGCGATACTCGATCCAGGCCAGCGTGTCCGAGATGCTGGGGTCTGCCGGCAAAGATGCTTTTGCATGCTGCGCCATACTCAGAGCAAGATCCAAGTTCCCGCCGTTTTCACAATACAACCACGCCAGATTATTCAAAGCCGGAGCATAGTCAGGAGCTAAACTTATGGCTTTCTCATAGGAGATTTTAGCCTCATTGGATGCTCCCGATTTCTCATAATAAGTGCCTACGAGAACGTAGCCCGCGACATAATTCGTATGTCGCTGTAATACCTTTTTGACACTCTCAATAGCTTGAGGAAGACGGTCGCTGTTGGCGTATACCTGGGCCAATTTCAAACAGGCTCCATCCGATGTTGGGTTGTGCTTTAGTGCATCGATAAATGCTTGCTCAGCACTGGCATCTTTGCCCTGTTGTAAATAGATATCTCCCAGCATTTCATAAAGCGCACTTGGCTTCGATGACCTTGCGATTTGCTGCGTGACTCTTGCAATAATCTGGTTATGGCGATACTGAGCGGCGTATAGCTGCAAGAGATCAGCCATAGCGAGAACGTAATCAGGGTTTATTCGTAAGCAATCTTCCAACTGTATTTCGGCGTCAGAAAATCGCCGCCGCCTTAGAGCGATAAGTCCAAGCCTCTCCAACACGACTGGATTCCTTAATTGGGAAGCAGGAATAGCACGCAGCTTCGCTTCAGCGGCACCATCCTCTCCAAGCTGCAGGTAGGCATTCGCTTGCAACAGAAGGGGCGCAATATATTGAGGGTTATGACCGAATGCCCTCTCGACAGACTCGATGGCAAGCTTTGCATTGCCTTGACGAAGATAGGCCTCCCCGAGGCTCACATAGGCCGCCATTAGCTCAGGATTGTGCTTGAGTGCGTCATTGAAACTTGCAATAGCCCTCTGATTCTGACCTTGATCTGCATACGCCAATCCAAGGTAGAAATGTGCCATTGCAATGTCTGGCGCATCATGAATCAGCTGTTCGAGCGCCGAAATCGCATCCGCCTGCTTTCCTCGCACAAACAGCAACCGCGATTTAAACAGCCGGGCCTCGGGATTATTAGGCTGCTGATTCAGAAGATCCGCAGTGAGTCTCTCCGCTTCGTCCCATTCCTGCTGATCAATATCAACTTCAATCAAACTGGAACGCGCAGCATCATTTGTGGGGTATTTGCGCAGCATGCTGCGCAGTTCGGTGCGAGCATCCTGGATGCTTCCTAGTGAGCGATAGAAATCTGCGATCGCGAGTGATGCCGGCGCCGAGCCTCCGGTTGCAAAGCGCAGCTCTTGGAGGATGCCCGAGACTTTCTCTTCTGAACCATGGCGCAGATACGCTCCCGCCAGTAACGTATACGGTGCGATCACCTTCGGATTGGCGTGAATAGCACGCTCAAGCGTAGTGATCTCCCTCTCAGAATCATTGAGGATTCGGTAGACTTGGGAAAGACTCACATAAGCCGACACAAAGGCCGAATCGTTCTGCAGCGCGAGCTCGTAGCTCTTGATTGCTTCGGTGTAAGACTTCAGTAGGACCTGACAATCGGCTATGCGAGCCTGTACCCTCGGATCGGAGGGCGCGATTTGCGCCGTATTCTTGAATTCCTGAACCGCCTCGTCATACTTTTCTTCTTGAAACGAAGCTTCGCCCAGCAACATGCCGGCCGTCAAATTGGCTCGATCGAGCTCCAATACTCTGTGTGACAGCGATCGCGATTCCTGTGTTCGCTTGGCCATCAATTCCAACCCGGCTAGCTGAACGAGAGCAGGAATGCTGCGCTGATCCAATTGGATCGTCTTTGTCAGAGATTTGTAAGCCTCGGGCAACTTCCTCAACCGTAAGTTGGCCATGCCGAGATGGTAGTGAGCATCTGCTGACTGTGGGTTAGCTTGAACAGCTCGGCGGAACTGGATCGTTGCAGCCTCGTACTGCCCTTTGTCGAAGTAATGCTGTCCGCTTTCGACAAAACGCCTGGCCCTCGCCTGTGGATCTCGCGAACATCCTGCTAGCATGCAGACGGCTGTCAAGCTAATTACTAGGCTCGTAATTCTGCGCATGAAAGTTATGGAATTACTCTATCCAAGTTCAGACTGCTTCATTTATAGCCTCGATGTGACAGGGACTGCCGCACCAGAAGATTGCTTGTAGTAATCGCGGTAGTACTTTTCCTCTTCAGGATTGGAATCATTCATAAGTAGTGCAAGGATCTTAGATTTCTCGAGACTTTCGATGCCCTTCAGCAGCGCTCTTTTTGGAGTCGCAGCTTCCCTTGCGATGAGGACAAAGCCGTCGCACAATCGAGCCCACACACTAGCGTCGGAAAGAGGAGCCAGCGGGGGAGAATCGATCACAATCCAGGTAAACCATCCTTGCAATTGCTTTAGCACTTCTGCAGTGTGAGGTGATTGCAGGAGTGTCAAGGGTTGATCTTGTGCTGTTCCTGCCGGGCAAATCCAGAGAGGCAACCGCTCCGCCCGTTGCACGCAATTTGTAACCGAGTCGGATCTTTCGCTGGCATTAGCAAAACCACGCTGCCCATCAATTCTCAAAATGGAAGCCAAGGACGGCCGATGTAGATCTCCATCTATCAGAAGAGTTTTTTCCCCCTGCATGGCAAGAGTAATCGCCAAATTGAGGCTGATCGTGCTCTTACCGTCTCCACGTACAGCGCTGGTGATCAAGATCCTCTTCAGCGCGCGACGTTGCTGCGCGTATCGCAAACGAGCGGCCAGTCCCCGCAGCCTCTCAGCCGCTAGAGAGTGCGGCTCCTTCCATGCAATGAGGCGCACCTCTAAACATTCGGGAATCTCAAATGTGGGAGCCTCCTCTAATGCCGCGAGATCGCCTGACAGCGCGGCTACGAATGCAGACAGCCCTTCCGGTGATTCAGCAGGCTCGGCAGCGGTTCCAGCCAATTCGATATTAGCCTGTTGCAAAGCCTCGAAAATGCGACTCATGAGTTGTGTTGGTCTTTTCTTGCTGCGCTGGAAGACTGATTAAACGGCTTCGGCAGCTCGAGACATCGCAGATTCGCCGGCTCGTGGCGTTTGATCGTGCTTACAGAGTGCGATGGAGTGAGGCAGAACTCGGCTGCAGCTTCATCAATCAGCTCAGGTGGTACGGTATGGTTCTGTAGGGCGAAGCTCGCCACGAGTGCTGACTCGCAAATTGCATTTATCAATCTCGGAATTCCGCCTGAGTAACAATAAATAAGTTCACATGTATTCTCCGGAAAGATCTGCCGACAGCGCTCTTTTGCTCCAGCTTGCCAAAGCCGCAATGCAATGTACTTATGGGTCTCCTCGCGTGAAAGTGGTTCCAACCGGCAGCGTAAGGCAACTCTCTGTTTCAGCTGTCTGAGCTCCTGGCATTCAAGCTTTTTGTCCAACTCTGGTTGGCCAACAAGAATAATTTGCAAGAGCTTTTGTTGTTCCGTCTCCAAATTTGTCAACAGTCGAATCTCTTCGAGCAGTTCCCAAGTTAGGAGTTGTGCTTCATCGACGATCAACACAGCAGTCGACTTCTGCCTGAACTGGGAGATCAAGAATCGATTAAATTGGCCCAATAACTCGCCCTTCGTCTTTGAAACAGCAGGTATACCCATATCATTCGCAGAGTATTGGAGAAACTCCATCACCGACAGGAGGGGATTGAAGACATATGCGAACGAGATCTTCCGCCATCGAAGAGTGCGAAACAGACATCGAACAAGGAGCGTCTTTCCCGTGCCCACCTCCCCGGTTACTACAATGAACCCCTTTCGACGATCGATCCCGTGATATAAGCTGGCCAGCGCTTCGTTGTGGTGAGAAGTGCCATAAAAGAAGGCGGGATCAGGCGTGATCTCAAATGGGTTTCGCGAGAAACCATAGAAGGTTTTGTACATACGATTAGCTCTTGTGGTAAACGAGCAGCGTAACCACCGCCACCACACACAGCATTGCGGCGGTAGCGAGACTCTCGATTATTCGAGTCCGAACTCTCTTCTGCTTCTCATTCGCAGACTGCATCGAAGGAACACTGACGAGTAGCGGCGCCGCAACAATGGCGCGCAATTCCTGCTCGCCAAATATCTGCGGGTTAATTACCTCCGAGAGCACTACAAGCGAGAGGCCGAAAATCAATCCAGCCGCAAGCCCGCCGAAACTGAACGCGAGTCGTTTGGGAAAATATGGTTTTTGCGGCAAGCTGGGCGGATCGATCATTCGGAACTGCTCGCCCTGCTGTCTTCTCTCTAAGTTTGTAGCCATCTCCGACTGGTTCTTTTTGGCCAGCAGTGAGTCGTAGTTGGTCCGAGATTGTTCGTGATCGCGAGTGATTGCGGCTAATTCCTGTTCTCGGGCGGGAGCCAGATTCAGCCGTTGCTGATAGCCATCAATCTGCTGCTCAATGTTCTTAATCTCTGCGTTGCGATTTGTGAGCTCGAACTCATTCGCCTTGAGCTGGCTCTCGATTTGCATCGCTGGTCCCAGGTCGCTCGGCGCAGTCTTGACCGATGTTGCGACGCTCTCCGCTGAGCTGTTCCTGGCGGCCTCGGCGTCCACTGCTGCCTTTAGTTTTTCAGTAGCAGCGATTTCCTCTTTCAATTTGACAATGTCCGGATGCAAGGGCGTGTAGTTAGCGCTGAGTGTGTTCAGCTGTGCCTGCAACTGTTCCAGCCGCCTGGCAAGTTCGACGCTTTGCGTAGCAGCCGCCGTTTTACCAGGCGCAGAGGCCTGCGGACTCAAGACGCGATAGTTATTTAGCAGCGATTCCAAATAGAGTCTCTGCTGCTGTGCTTGGTGAAGGGCGTCGGTCGCCGCCTGTAATCTTGCCTGAAGTCCTCCCAGGATTTGCAGATTGCTGGCGGTCTGTTCTGGGAGCTGACCCACGTAGCGACTCTTAAATTCTCGAAGCCGCTGCTCCTGGAGATCAAGATTCTTCCGAGCGACATCGAGCTCACTTACCAGGAAAGTCGTTGTGTCTTCAGAAATCTGCTGACGATTGCGTAGGTTTTCTTCGATGAAGAGCGAGGTAAGCTCGGCAGTGACTTGCTGCGCGATCCTTGGGCTATTTGCAGAATAGGATACTCTGAAGGCAGCTACCTGGTTGGCTCGAGTTCCGTCCGCCTTCACAAGCTCAATGCTGATGTCCTTCCGCATAGCTTCCAGTAAGCTATCGGTATCCGTACGACCGTGATCCAAGTTATAGAGATTAAGCTTATCAATGATAGCCATCAATCGCGTGCGACTCAAGATCTGCTCACTCATGCTCTGAAGCCTTTGTTGAATATCTATGGCAACGTTAGGCTCAACATAGTGTTCCGGGACTCTCTGCTGTTCAACCAGAATCAGAGTCTCCGACCGGTATTTGGCCGGAATCAACCACGCAGCCGCGGTAAACAGCGCCCAACTCACGAAAACAGAGAGCACCACCAACCGTCGTCTATGGCAAAGGCGCAGCCACCATCCCCGAATTGTGATTGGATTCTGCTCGATCTGGTCCATCAGATTGACTTTCATCGGCCTATAGGCCGTCTCATTGAATAGGACAAGGAAACCGAAGCAATGTCATGACTTCGCTGCAGCAATCCTAAAGGTGCGCTCCCCATGAACTGCTGTCTGATCGCTGAACAGCTCAGGCTAAATCGAGGAGAGAGCGAGCGCGACAGAGTGATTCCTGCGATCGCTGAATCTGACAACCGCACCTCGCTGAGCGGATCGAATTGGTTGTTAGAAACGTAGTTAGCCATCAAACTCATCGCAGATCGTCGAGAAAGCCGGCGCTGAGCCTCTAAGCTCGTCGTCTGCGTGCGAACGACTGCACCACCGCCCAGACCCGCATCCGTCAGACGCTGCACAAAAGTCAGTCTGATGCCGCTATGCTCCCCTTGCCAGCTCAGGCTCGATCCTGCCGCAAGGGTATATTTCGAAACCCGAGATGATATTGGTCCTGGAAGAACGAGATCGTCGCTCATGTTCGAGCGCACCGGACCACCGAATATCGAGAGATTCACACCAGGCTTGAACGATACACTGAAAAAACCGAGGACTTGGTGCGATAGCGAAACAAAGCGTCCAATCGGAATTTCAGACGTTGTGTCTTGCGCCGTGTACTGAACGGAGACGGTGTACATCCGAGTTAGCTGATGGGAATAGAAGGCATTTCCTGACCAGCTGCGCGACGCCTGTGAAAATGATTGGAGTAATGTGGCTGTCGTGGGCTGATATTTCAAATCGGCCAGCGTTGCACTTCCTCCAAGTAGTGTGTGGGGCCCGAGTAGATAAACCACGTCGCCTTGAAGTTGCTCGGTCGTACTGCGTACATCAGCTCCCAGAACCGAGGCATTTGGACCATTCACGAGTCCCAGACCGGGAAGTTGAGCGCTAGTTTGAACTGCGTCCAACGGATTCGAAGTGTACGAGAACGCGTTTCGAAAATGTGCGGAGAGGCGTCTCGTGAAATGATATTGCAGGTCTACACCGACCGCCTGAGAGTGATTGTTATAAGTATGTATGTTGTTGCTGTAGGTGAAGCTTGGGCCGTAGTACAAATCAGAGCTCCACCGCGTGCGATCGAGCAGAATCCGCATTTGCGGTTGAACGGAGACGGTGGCATTTGTCTGACGTCCACTGTTCGACCCTTCTGCTATCACTGCGTTATCGTCGAACGTGGAAGAAACGTTTAGCCCATAATCCAAAGTGTTGTTGGCGACTGCATCCCGCGTGAGGGGACCGACTCCGAGTTCAGCGGGATGCATCGGCTGCTGAGCCAACAACGCGACACTTCCCATGAAGGTCCAGGCAAGCAAGTACTTCAACATGAAAGACTCCGCTAGCGTTAGGGAATGACGACTGTATCCCCTGCGCGAAGCTCGACATTTTGTGACAGCTTCTTCCCTTTAATCACCTGCTTGTAATCAAAAGGTAGTTTCAGATAGGCGCCCTCTTTGCTTGCCCGGAGCACGTAGATGTGCCCTCCCTTGGCAAAATCGCGAAGACCACCAGCAACAGCAATCGCGCTCAACACTGTCGTCGGCTCGGTCAGCAGATAGGAGCCCGGACGAGTAATTTCTCCCACGATGTTGTATTTGAGACTCTTTACTTCCTGAACGATCACCGTGACTTCCGGGTTTGTCACGTATGCCTTGAGGCCAAGAGCAAGACTGTCCTGCAGCTTTTTCGGCGTAAGGCCACTAGCTTGTACCTCGCCTATAAGCGGAAGCGTGATTTTTCCGTCGGGCCTGACGGGAACAGTCCGCGAGAGTTCCGGCTCTTTCCAGATGTTGACTGCAAGGATGTCATCGCTTCCAATAATGTATTCGTCGGCATGCACTGCCGCGACAGCCTTTGGAACCTCAGTCGCCGAGGACGCTGCAAATTCCTGCGCATGAAGCGTGGCTGCGCATACCAAACTCAACATGGTGAGTAGCTGTAGTACTTTCATGGAGCCCTGCCTTTTAAACACGATTGCGGAGAACTCGCCTAATTGACGCTGGATTCAAGAGGAGTGCGTCGGCTCTCGAGCGGCTCGACATCATAGCCGTCCACTGTCACGGAAAGAGAGCGCTGTATGGTTTGCACCGAAAGCACTAGGCGATTGCTTCCGGCAAAGCGGCTAAGCAGCCCTTCGATTCCGTCCAACGCTCCTCCTCGGATGCGCACTCTCTGTCCGACTTCCAAAAACGGGTGGGGAGCAAATGCCAGCTTTCGTTCCAATAGCAACTGAATGTTCTCGATTTCCCGTTCCGGAATCGAGACTCCCAGATCATTTCCACCAACAAACCTTAAGACGCCGGCGGTTTGCAGCACATCGACCCGCTTCTGAATGGACAAGGGTATCTGGACGAACACGTAACAGGAAAACAGGGGCACCTGTATGATCATGCGGCGGTCCGACCACTGGCGCGATTGTTCATACAGAGGAAGTAGAACGGGAATTCCCTTCCGCTCCAACTCCGATGCGATTTTTTTCTCATGCCGAGAGCGAGTATGAACTGCGTACCACAATAAGGATCCAGCCGGGGACTCTGCGATGGCCGGGTTGTAGGTCGATGGATTGGTTGACATAGCTTCGCCCTCTGAGTCACACTCCGTGACCCTAAAGTAATCTCAACTGCCAGCCCGACTTCCCGAAGAACCGCACAAATCCTTAAAAGCCGCTACCTCTAACTTGTTCGGCTTATTGAAGCGACGGCGAACTTAGCCGCAACTCCTTCACTTTGTATAAGAACGCTCGATAGCTGATATTCAATGCACGCGCCGTGCGCACACCATTCCAACTGTGCGCTTCCAGCATTTTGGTTATAACTTGCAGCTCAAAGTCACGCACCATCTCCCGGGTAACCTTTTTGAGCGAAATCGTGCCCCCGGGCGGTATGTCCGGAATGGTGGCGAACCGTTGTGTGGCCGGCCGTTTCTGCTCTATTTCAGAGCACACAGCATGTTCGCTGCCGAGGATTACGTAGCGCTTCATTACGTTTTCAAGCTGACGCAGATTTCCCGGCCAGTGATAGGCCTGAAGCGCGCTCATCAGCCCGTCTGAAAGAACTTTCGCGCGACAATTGAATTCTGAGTTGAAAGCGTCGATGAAGTACTTAACCAAAACGGGAATATCAACTTTGCGCTCGCGTAAGGGCGGCACATGGAGGTTCACAACGTTGATCCGGTAGAAGAGATCCTGGCGGAATTTGCCAGTCGTGATCTCTTCCTCCAACTTGCGATTGGTGGCGCACATTAACCGGACATCGGCCGTCTTTTCTTCCTGGCCTCCAATGGGACAATACTTGCCATCCTGCAGGAACTGAAGCAGCTTCGCTTGCAATCCTGCTTCGAGCTCGCCGATCTCGTCCAAAAATAGCGTTCCCCCATCGGCGAGCGCGACGCGACCTGGCTTTCTCGCCACCGCTCCGGTGAATGCCCCCTTCTCGTAACCGAATAGTTCGCTCTCGAACAGCGTTCCTGGAATTGCCGGACAGTTCACTTTCACGAAACGCTCGGACGACACAGCTGAGAGCCGGTGGATTTGCCGAGCAAGCAACTCCTTACCTGTGCCGCTCTCTCCATGAATCAGAACCGGAACATTGCTCAGCGCCACAGTCGACAATGTCGAGCGGATTGCTTGCATGCGAAGCGATGAGCCAAAGAGCACTGCCTCGCTCGGCACGGATGACATCTCCTGCCGGCTCAAAACTCCGTTCGCATATGCAGAGGAATTGCTTTCGCTCATGGTAACTGTGCTTTTTTCGAAGTGGCGACGGTCTCTATTGAGCACTTGTGCTGCCATCGGAGTGATGAACCAAACGATTCCGGCGACCCATCTGCAAGATGCTGAATTTAAGATATTTAGCTGCGCAATACCAATATGTGTCAGGCAGAATTTTCGCTGCTTTTTTCAGCCATAGCCCCGGTCCAGCCAGCATCCCCAATTGGGTGTGAAAATGATTTCCACTGCAATGTGAAAACTCTTTCCACATTTCTCTGAAATGGGAAATCGAAGCTCATGGAAGGAGCAATTTCTGTTTCCTCAGAAGCGGTGCAGCAAAAGCTCAAGGGCAGAATTTGGGGGACGCAGTAGCGACTAAGCGCGTATAGAGAGGTTGAGATCACTTATTTTCGAGGCGTTCTGACGAGGACAGGGTGGAAGCAAAATTGCACTACTAGACATTCAGTCAACGTCCAAAGCCAACTGAGCCGCTTGCTAGTTGGTGTGACCGGTATGCGGGGGACAGCTTCCTGAATTTCTCTTCGTTGCGCGCACGAACGGGCATCTTCGTTTTCCTGGCACTCATGGCTGTGGCGGCGGCGTGGAAGCCGCTGCATGAGATCTTTAGACTCTCGCTGCAAAACGGCTATGGTTCGTATGCGATCCTGGTTCCACTCTTTGCTCTCTACTTGCTTTGGTCGAGACGCCAGGATGTTTTTTCGAATCTCGGCTGCGATGTCCTTCTCGGACCCATTGCGATAGCTGCCGGTATCGTCCTTTCAGCAGTCACGTTCTTCGGTTCCCTGCCTAAAGCCAATTCATTCGTTGCGCTTGAACTCAGGTACGCGGCCTTGCTCTTGTCTGTGCTCGGCATATTTCTATTGGCGTTTGGCAGGGGCGCGATGGGGCGTGCCTTATTTCCGTTGTTTCTGCTTTGGCTGAGCGTTCCATTACCGGCATCTGTGGCCGGCGGCATCATCGCTGCTCTTCAAACCAGTTCCACGGCCACAGCTGATTTCTTGTTCTCGCTGCTCGGGGTGCCGGTTTTTCGTGATGGTTTTTTGCTGCACATTCCCGGAGTGACGATCGAGGTGGCCAAGGAGTGTAGCGGCATCAATTCCAGCATGGCCCTGGTCTTTACTCTGCTGCTGATTGGTTACGAGACGCTGCACACGTCTTCTCGCCGTTTCATTCTGGTTCTGCTGGCGATACCCGTCTCTATTGCTAAGAATGCCCTCCGCATTGTGACGCTAACGCTACTTGCGGTGCATGTTGATATGAGATTCCTGACCGGCAGCTTTCATCACAAGGGCGGAATCGTTTTTTATCTGCTTGGCCTGGCCGCTCTCTACCCGTTGTGGAGACTGTTGCGGCGATCCGAAAATCGAGAAGAATCGGTTTCTGCGAAAGAACCATCCGGCTTCCGCGAGCTTTCGCATGCTTCTGAGTCGTAAGTCCGGCTGATCAATTTTGGCACGCCAAGGTCACACTGAATACGAAGCTGTTGCCTCGCTCTGGCTGAGGCAATCTTCGGCCGCTGCCCAGACCTTCGGATAGATTGACTTCCAACTCCACTTCTCCACGAAGTAGTCCCATGCTCTTTCTGCGAGCGGCTGAGCTTTATCTAAGTCCCGCACGAGTTCGACGCAAGCACTGGCAAACATCTCTGGAGAGTCCGCGATATACATCTCCCGTTCGTGCAGGCAATCGTATCCGCGAGCACCGAGAGATGTCGATACGATTGGGCACCTTTGACTGAAGCCATGCGCTACCTTCACGCAGGTTCCCGCGCCCAGCCGTATTGGGACCACCATCACCGACCAGGTCTTCATCTCTTCGGTCACGCTTGGAAGCCAGCCGAGACTCTCGATGTCCAGCTGCGAGTCCTGAAGAAGCTCGGTGCCAGGGCCGACGAGTCGCAGTTTCAGATTAGGAATCACGGACTTTATCCGAGACCAGCAATGATCTATGAACCATTGGATGCCATCCCGATTGGGTTCATGATCAAGTCTCCCCACAAATCCGATCCGAGGCGGATTGGCCAGGGCCCGCGTCCAGTCACCGAGCGGCTCGTCGAAACCATTGGGTATGACATGAATCGGTCGGGCGAGACCTAGATCCTTCAAATACCGCTTATCTTCTTCGCTGCAAACACTCAGCACTGAAAAGCGATCGCCAAGCAGTCTTTCTCGCCTACGCCAGGTAAACAAGCGCCTTGCCGTAAGTATGCGTTCTCCCAGACCGCCAGCCATTTTCAGAGTGCGGCGCTCATAACTGCTGGGTAAGTCATCGATGTCCACAACAGAGGACGGCCAACTCCCATCTGGAAACAGGTCTGGGGAGACGAGCTTGTAGAACCAAACCAAATCAAAGTCTCTGGCCTTATTTCTCACATACTGTGCGTCTTGCTCCGATATGGACCAGCCGTTCGGATAAGACCGTTTTGGGTCGATCGTCCATGCGAGCTGGTCCACAAACCCGGAGTTGGGTTGGGCATTCACGCGAATGGCCGCTGAATGCCGCAACCAGCGCCCGCGTCCCAATGCAAGATCTTCGTCCCTGTTTTCCGCATTCAGAACCAACACTTCAACAGATCCCATCTGTTCGAGGCCGCGGAGCAGATTCAGGGAGCGAAGATGCGCACCTGTACCCGCAGCATCGGGCCAGCGTGACGTTACATAGAGAATGCGCGGCGATCTGCTCATATCAAAATCGGACGGTTATCGAGGTGATCGTCAGCGCAAACCGCAGCCTTACTTCATTGCATGCCAATCGTAAGGCGGTTTTGGGAGTGGTCCTGATCATTGAGCGGGCCCGATCTCGACAAGCTGTGACGCATCCCTCTGCGAGCTGCACAATTCCGGAGCCGCCTCCTGCGGCTCTCGACGGGGCTTCTTCTGCTCAACTCGTTCCAGCCAGATTTCCCGCCAATAGGAATAAATGCTTCGCGGACAAAACATGCTGCACTGACTGTAGCGTGACTGACAAATGACGTTGTCCAGGATGATGCAGGGAGTTTTCATCTCCTGCATAAATCCGGTCTGCTCGTTCACGATCTTGGTGACGCGGTCCAACACGCGAAAGGTCTTACCGCAGTACGGAACCATCTCTGCATCCCAACGCATTCCGCGATTCGAGCAATCCGTATTTAAAGTGCGCAGGATCTCATCATGCGACTTGACGCGAACAAGTTCCCCGGGCTGAAGATCCAAAACCGCTGCAGGCGTAGCCTGTCCTTTGGGAATTGACCCTGTCCTGCGAGGAAACTTCTTGCCTCCACGAAAAGGATGAAAGAGGTCGTATAACTCACGCAGTGGAGCTCCTAAACCGATACCCGCTTGGATGAGGTTGTAGTACGCGGAGTAAGCCAGACCGCAAACGATGCGCCAGAGGCCGATATTGCCAGAGGTGTAGTCTTCCAGGTACTGCCACAATTCCCACCACTTCAGATCGCTCGTGTAATACGGCAATTGCGTTGCCTGGCACATATACTTCGGACCCGATGTTCCATTGTGAGGCCGAGCGTTATTCCAGACATCGGATTCGGTGCAGCCTGATGACCTTTTCGAGGCGCTGGCAACGTTGTCATTCCTTGCCTCAGGGTCCTTCGGGCTTCCATCGTCGTTGAGCGGAATCAGCCATGCTGTCTTCCAAAAGAGAAGACATCCAGCCTGGCACCCGCCGTGCGCGGCTCCGTTGCAACGGGTTTCCAGATGAACGGTATCTGCCACGCGTCGTCCGCGGATCGGAAATACAGTGTCACAAGTCTTGTGTGCGCGCTTGTAGACCCTGAATTTCTTGCCGCAGAATGCAAACATCTCGGGCATGAACGGCATTTCGTCCAGACAGCCTCGAGAATCCAGAGTTCGCAGGATCTCCCCTCTACCACGGACCTGCACCCAATCACCCGCGCTCAACTTCTCCTTACTCTTCACATACTCTCCATGAAAGAATTTCTAACCTTCATCAACACAACCATCAGCTGAAAACAAGATCAAGGCGCCTGGTTCGGCTGTTCCTCACTTGCGATCCTGGGGAGAGAGAAAGAGGGTCGCCAGCGCTTCTCCGACGCATGAAAAAACCTTGCGTAAGCCCGCTTCGGATTCAGAATCAAATTCAAGGCTTTGGTCACAAGAGCCCTGGCAAGGCGGCTGCCTTCAATCGACAACCCAACTTCGCTGAGACGCTTCTGGTGATAGTCCCAGTAACTCCTGGGATAGCGATGTACCAGCGCCGTGGCCAGCGTGCCGTAGTACTCGTTCATCAGTTGACGGAATCGCTCGCTCTGCTCTTCGGGCGTCCCATAGGCGCCGGCATACCGCTTGAGAAAAGCGATTTTATCCAGCAGGAATGCGTGTAATTGCCGTTGTCCACCGCTCAGAGCTTGGTCGTGAACGCGCTCGAACGAGAGAATCTGATGCACAAAGCCGAAATCCCAGTCGCGCAAGATCTCGTAATACACAGCGGCATCGGCAGACGGAGCCGTTCCGGGAAAGAAGTCTTCGCGTTTCCGGATCACCTCGCTGCGATACAGCACAGCCGAAGGCGCTCCCATGACCTCGGGGCCTCCAAAGAGATGGGAGCGGCAAACGTCGTAACCGCTGAATATCGACTTGCCCACAGGAAGCCCGGCGAGCGTTACACCGCGGCTACTAACAACGTAGGCTCCAATCACAGCCGCCGATGGATGTTTCTCTCCCACCTCGACCATGCGGCTTAGACATTCGGGATAGATCCAGTCGTCGGCACAGACAATCTTGCAGTACTCGCTTTCTTTCGAGATCAGCCGGAATCCGATGTTGTGATTCTCAATGACGTTGACGAAGCTGGAATTGGTGACAACCCGAATTCTTCGCTCCGAAGCAGCGTATTTCTCGGCAATCTCCAGCGTCGCATCCGTGCTGCAGTTGTTGACGATGATGTATTCCCAGTTTTGATAGGTCTGGGACAGCACGCTTTCAATGCACTCGACGAGGTACTTCGCCCCGTTGTACACAGGGGTGACAACGCTGACCAGAGGTTGTGAAGTGTCCATCATGCCTGACAGGAAATCTCGAAAACGCGCGATCCGGCTGGAGGTGGCCGAGGGGCTCTCAGCCCCCGGACACACAGCCGCGCAGCCACTTTGCGCAGCGACGTCCCCTTGCGATCACCCTCACGCCTCGGAATGCACGTACCCTGCCACTTGGAAGAGAGACGGCAGCGCCTGTCCACCGAAGAGTCAATGGCAAAATTCTTATTTTCAGCTGCTTAGACGAGGTCTAAATTCCCGCGCTGAAACTTGAGCAGGTAGCCTGTGCAAGAGTTTGCACATCGCGGAGACACAATTCTGCATGTTCTTCCGTGGTTCAGAAGCGCTCCAAGCGGAGCAGAGACGCAGATCATCCGTCTCTGCCCTAAGCCAGAGCGCCATTTACGGCAACAGACCAAATGCAGCAAACTGTCCCGTGGTGGCGACATAGACTCTGCCGTTCGCCACGAGCGGAGCCGACCATTTCGCTGTGAAATCCAACGTATCCCGCGCGCCGCTGGCCTGATTGCTGTTGTACAACTCCTTGGTCAGATCAGTGGCGTCAAAGGCATGCAACGAGCCTGGGCCTCTCACTCCTCCTCCGTCAGGATTCAGATCCACCCGCTGAATTGCCCAGAGTATTGCGTTCGTAAGGCCATTCGCGGATAGTCCGAGCGTGGCGCCGGGATAATTCAGGAAAAGTGAGGATGTCGATACTGGGGCAGTCGACATTAATCCATTGTTCAAAGTAAAGCACTTGATGTTATCTGCGTCGGCGCTGAAGAAAAGCCTGCTATTCCAGTGCACCGCCGCTTTGAAGTTTCCAGTACTCTTCGTGCCGTTGGGAAAGATGTTAACAACGGTCTGAACAATCTGATTGTCGTTATTAGAGTTGTAATGACCCATGTTGTCGCGATCGACAAGATAAATTGTTCCGTTCTTACCAGCTGTGATCGCCATGTGCGGGTGAGCGCCTGGCTGATCGGGAAGGAGAATTACGCCGCCTGATCCAAGATCGATATCCAAATCATTCATGTTCTGCTGGTCATGTGGCGTGAAGTAATCAAGCACCTGGCCGGAGGTACTGAGTTTGACGAAGCTATCTCCATAGTCCGGACCTCCAGTGTTCACATCAAAGATGCCGTTTCCGGTGACGAAGAAAATGTTGCCGGTTGAATCAGTCGCCAAACCGTCACCGCTCTGCCACACTCCGGCGCCTTGACCGCCTCCAGTCACACGAACCCCATTGTCATTGGGACTCGCGAGGAACTTCATCACTTGTTGCAAAGTCGTCGCGTTGTAACCAAGGATCCAGCCGTGGTACGGGCTTACATCGCCGTGACCACCGAAGGCTATATAAACAACGCCATTATTCAGCAGTAGCGCTGCGCGTTGGTTTTCGCGCAACGGCTGAAAAGCAATCTGACCGCCCGAAGAGCCAGCACCGCTTCCAGGCGCACTCGCCTGAATGCTCACGGGTCCGCCTAGTTTTTCGGCGCCTGTGCTCAAATCGAGAGCGTGCAGACGATGGAAGTAGTTGGTTGATCCACCTTGGACCTCCTTCGTCTTAACAACGACGTACAAGGTGTTTGTGGAAGGATCGATGACGGGTGTGCCTGTGATCCCAATCTCCGGAGAGATATCGCAGCACTCGCCCGTATCACCAGGTGGAACACTCGTAATCCCGCTTGAAGGATTGATAAAGCTTCTCTGCCAAAGCGGAGCTGTCTGGCGTCCATCGGCATCGAAGGCGTAGACACTATCGTGTTCTGTAGCGACATACACAACATTGTGGAGAACGCCGGAGATGTTCACGGAGGGAACATAGAGCGGGGACGCATCAGCAGTTCCATCTATGGCATTACTGAATAGTTTCCCAAATTGAACCGCATTCACGTTCGTGGGTGTAAGCACAGTTTCGCTGGGATTCAGTCCAGTTCGCAGCTTATCGAAGTCACGGGTATAAGTTCCGGGGTAGTTGGAAACGTATGCCGTGGCATTCACCGACTGAACGGGACTCGAGCTGGTGCCGGTAATCGTATGTGTGCCCGAAGCCGAAGGAGGTGTATATAGCCCATTTGTCGAAATCGTGCCGGAGGTTGCATTACCGCCAACCACGCCATCGACTGACCAGGTGATTCCTGAAGTGGTAGCCGTAAATTGCTGAGTCAGAATTGGGGTTAATGTCGCCGTTTTTGGAGTTACCGTAAATCCAAGCGTCGTCACTGTGGCGGTGCCTGAGTACGGACTCAGATTTCCCGCGGAATCAGTAGCTCGAACGCGATAGCTGTAGGTCACCCCCGCCACCAAGCCGGTATCACTAAAGCCAGTAGCAGTGGAGGTGGCAATCTGCGCAAAATTCGAGCAACTCGCACCTTGACACCGTTCTATGAGGTAGCCGGCCACTCCAATGTTGTCCGTTGAAGCTGTCCAGGTGAGATCTACCTGACTTCCGCTTATCGCATTCGCGAGCAGGTTAGTGGGGGCGGTTGGCGGCGTTGAATCAGCAACCACCGGTGCTGCCCGGAATGCTACGAGCTGCATGATCCAGGCTCCCGCAGGGCTTACCGGCGCAGTGGCTGAATAGGTAGTCGCCGCGCTCACAATCTGATCTTCTGCGATGTCCGCATCTGGGCTTGAGAGCACACGCGTGCTATAGCCCGGCCCCGGCCCTGTGGTCAGGGTCTGAACTGTGTTGCCGGCCACGAGAAGGTCGTTCGGGTTGACTGTGGTAATGCTGCCACTCGAACTTGTTGCGCTATTTCCAGTAAGCCCACCGGCTGTATCCAGCGGATTAAGCGTATCGAGACCCGAGTATTCCAGAATGCGAATATCCGGAAACGACGCTGAATTCGTGAAGGTCACCGTGACCGCATTGCCGCCTGCGGCCGCGGAAGCAATATTCTTTGCGTAGTAGATAGTCTGCGTGGCAATGCCGGAGATCGAGATCGGCGCTGCAGCTACCGTGTAGTTGTTTCCTTTGGTGTCGGTTACAGAGGCTATGTTGGAGGTCGAGTTATTCCAGCCAACAATCACGATGTTCAGGTTGCCGCTGCTCTGTGCGCTGGTGTAAGGCACTGACAGAGTCGTTTGCGAAGACTGAGGATCAGCGTAATTCCCCTGGACAAATACGATTGGTTGGGATGCGCCTCCGGAGGTTGTTGCAGTTGCGGGATTCGAAGGCGTGCTGAGGGTTCCGGCAGTATCCTTCGCCAACACTTGATAAACATATGTAGTGTTCGACGCTAGACCCAGGTCACTATAGCTCGTCCCGGTCGGCGTAGCCACTTGCACGAAGTTCGTGCAACCGGCTCCTTGACACCGTTGCACGATGTAGTTCGCGATTCCGACCGTGCTGGTTGACGCTGTCCAATTCAGGTTAATTTGACTGCTGTTGATGGTTGTCGCCGAAACATTTCCCGGTGGCGAAGGTGGTCCTTGTGTAGTAGGTACCACTAACGGCGTGTTCATGTCCGCCTGGATTTCGGCTGCTGACAAGGCTCGGCTGTAGACTCTCACCTCGTCAATTGTTCCGTTGAAGTAAAAGCCTCCAGTGCGGCGGCCGATGTTGACGTTTATTCCGGTCGGGAGTACCTGAGCTGCAGGCACGGTTCCGCGCAATACGCCGTCATCGAGTACTCCGTTGACGTAGATGTCCAGCGTCTGGGCGGCGGCGTTGTACACGCCGGCCACGTGGTACCACGTATTCAGCGTGAGCACAGTTTTGCTATATCGCTGGACACGTCCAGCTGTGCTCGAAACGGCAACGCCAAACGTCCGCGGACCAGTATCCGGACTCGTCTTCAACTGCCACCCGGTGGTGTTGGAGTAAGCGATGATCTGTCCATCGTCCGATGGATTGGCAACTGCAAAGACCCAGGCTTCCCAAGTCATGCTGGCCGTGGTTCTAAGGATCGAAGGTGCGCCCAAGTCCACATAGGACGAGGAACCATTGAATGACAGCGCATTGCCGTACTTTCCAGCTGAAGTCCAGGTAGTGGCCTGGAGGACTCCTGTAATGCCGGCGCCGGATACGTCGACGGTTGTCGGCCCCGAGCCTTCATTCATTGGATACGCTACCAGCAGCCCGACCGACGACAGCGTCGTGGCTGTGGCAACGTTCGAAAACGGCCCAGCAACAGCCGCATTGTCGATTGCCTGGACTTGATAGCTATAGCTGGTTCCGGCGGAAAGGCCTGTGTCGCTGTAGCTCGTTCCAGTTGGGGAAGCGATTTGGGCGAAGTTCGTGCAACCCGTACCTTGGCACCGCTGCACAACATAATTGGCCAGGCCCACGTTGCTGGTCGAGGCTGTCCAGCTGAGATTGATTTGACTGCCTCCGACTGCCGTTGCGCTGAGATTACCCGGGGCCGAGGGAGGTTGCGGAGTCTGAGTTGTCGCAGCCGCTACCGCTGAGAACGCGCTCAGATTGCCTGCCGTATCGATGGCCTGCACTTGATAGTTGTATGTGGTGGTACTTGTTAGGCCGCTATCGTTGAACGTGGTTGCGGTCGGCGTGCCAACCTGCGCAAAGTTCGTGCAGCCGGATCCCTGGCAGCGTTGCACGATGTAGTTCGCAAGGCCAACTGTGCTCGATGAGGCGGTCCACGTGACTGTGATCTGCGTCGCGCTGGTCGCGTTTGCATTCACATTGCTTGGCGCGCTCGGCGGAGTCTGCGTGGTAGCGCTCGCTGAGTTGGAAAATCCGCTCAGATTCCCATTCACGTCCTTGGCTTGGACCCGGTAAACGTAGGTCGTGCCCTGCGCGAGGCCGGTGTCACTCAAGGAAGTGCCTGTCGGGGTTCCAATCTGGGAGAAGTTTGTGCAGCCCGCTCCCTGGCATCGCTGCACGATGTAGTTCGCCAGGCCCGCGCTGCTGCTTGATGCATTCCAGCTCAGGTTAATCTGGGTGGCGCTTATGACAGTTGCCCCCAAATTCGTAGGTGTGGATGGCGGACCTTGGGTTGTCGCGCTTGCGACATTGGAAAACGCGCTCAGGTTGCCGAATGTGTCGCTGGCCTGGACGCGGTAGCTGTACGTGGTGCTCGCGGTAAGTCCGGTGTCGTTATAGGTCGTAATGTTGGCGGCGAAAGAGGCGATCTGCGCATAGTTCGTGCAGCCAGCGCCCTGGCAACGCTGCACGATGTAATTTGCCAGTCCCACCGAGCTCGTCGATGCTGTCCAAGAAAGATCGATCTCCGTCGTACTGGGTACCGAAGGCGTCAGATTGCCTGGCGCACTCGGAGGCGTCTGTGTAGTCGCGCTAACCGCGGTTGAAAATGCGCTCGCGCCATTCGCATTGCTCGCCTGAACACGGTAGCTGTAGCTGGTTCCACTTGCGAGATTCGTATCCGTGTAGTTCGTAACTGTGGGCGTGGCGACCTGGGCGAAGTTGCTGCAGCCTGCGCCCTGGCATCGCTGCAGCGTGTAACCGGTAGCGCCTGCGGATGCGCTCCAGCTGACGCTGATGGAGGTTGCACTATTGGCGGCCGCGCTCAGATTCGTCGGCACCGGAGGCGGACTCAGCGTCGTGGCACTGGCGACGTTTGAATAGTTGCTGAAATTGCCTGCAGCATCCGTGGCGCGTACCCGGTAACTGTACGTTGTCCCGCTTGCCAGGCCTGAGTTATTGAAGGTGGTCGTCGTGGAAGTACCGATCTGGGAAAAGTTTGTGCATCCCGCTCCCGGGCATTGCTCGACCAGATAATTCGAAACGGCGACATTGTCCGTTGATGCCGTCCAGCTCAAATTGATTTGCGTGGTGCTGGCGGCTGTGGCGCCGAGATTGGTCGGGGCGGTTGGAGGTGTTGTATCGACGACTGCTCCCGCAGCGCGGAAGGCAGCCATCTGCATGACCCAGGCGCCGGTGCCGCCGAGCGAGGCTGTGGCGCTGTAGCTGCCGGCAGTCGTTGTGGTTCGATCTTCCGCGATGTCGGAGTCCGGATTTGTGATCAATCGGCTGGTAAAGCCGGTTCCGGCGCCCGTAGTAAACGTCTCGATAGTATTCCCTGCAACTAACAGATCATTCGCATTGGTGGTAGTAACCGCACCGCTACTTGTGGTGCTCGAGTTACCAGTTGACCCGACAAAAACATCCAACGGATTAGCCAGATCAAGGCCCGCATACTCCAGGATCCTTATGTCCGGGAAAGCTGCCGCCACCGAAAAGGCAACGGTTACCGCATTCGCAGATGCCGCCGCGCTGGCGATGTTCTTAGCGTAGTAAATCGATTGAGAGATAGCGGGGTTACCAGTTCGGATGGTCGGGTTCCCTGCGCGCAGGTACTGATTGCCCGCTGTGTCGGTTACAGAAGCGATCGTCGCCGTGGCGTCATTCCAGCCAATGACCACTACATTCAAGTCGCCCGCAACTTGTGCCTTTGTGTACGTCACTGCCACGGTCGTCTGTGCCGACTGCGGACACGAGTAATTGCCCTGCACGTAGCTAATGGCAGCGGTTAAGGAGCAAGGCATGAATACAGAAAATGCGACGGCGGCAATTGCGGCGGCGGCAAAGCGCCGACGGTTCGTCAGTAGCACAAAGGACCCCTTATTACTTTCGAAGAATGGAAATGTCGTTGATCAGCTACACGACGGCTAAGAGGTAGCTATCTCTCGTTTGTCCGGAAATGTCCGCTCCCAAATGTGCAAGAACATTGCCAAGTACGTCTGAAGTTGGTAAGCGTAAGTCGTTGGCTGAGAAGCGGTTCGAGGTAACTTGAGCGTGGTTCCCGGGTTAGCCAGTGAAATCATTTGCACTTTTGTGGCAACGAGATTCTGGCTGGTAGCCGCGCTTGGAGCGAATCAGGCTTGCGCTGGATGCGACTTGGCGTGTGCAGATGCCCGAGGCCGGGAACGAATGCAGGGAGGACAAGTTGAACCAGGCTGGCGGAAGGAAAGACTCCGCTTTCGCGGTTTTGAGCGCTTGACCTTCCGACGAACGGGTGAGTTCGTGCCGGGTCGCCGTTCCGCGCTCTGCACCACCGAACATAGTTCGGTGCTACCACATTTCCAATTAGGGAATCAATCAGAATTTTGCGCGACTACGCTTAGGCGGTGGGACACGCCTCGTTCACATCGAGAACTCGAAAGGCGAGCAACGGATTGGAATTTGAGAAATTCACTGCTAAATCACTGTTTTTCACTGTTCTCAAAACGGGTGTTGCGTCGGCATGGGCGGTAACTGTGTGTGGCTGCAGGGGTTGGCAGTTTTATCCGTTGCTCGCAGACGCGCGCAACAAAAATTCGCTGTTAAATTCGCTGATAAATTCGCTGTTCCTGGAAGAGCAGTGAATTGACAAGATTATGCTGTCCCGATTCGGGACCTGATCTCTGCCGACGACCGCTTCGAAGGGCGTCACGGGCTTTGCCCGGCGAGATCCACGCGACAGCCCGTCATCCACAGGCGCTTGGACGACCGTGCAAATCCAGCAAAATGAGATCGCACGATTTATGCTGTTTCGGATTTGGAGATTACGTTAAGGAGTGGGGATCGCTGCGGAAGCCTCAGCCGAAAACGAACTCTCTGTTCCGCTCGAGTCCACGGCCGTTACTACATAGAAGTAAGTCGTTCCCGACTGAACTGTCGAATCGGTGAAGGCGAGCGACTGCAGTGCGGAATTCAAAATCTGATAGGGTCCGCCGGACTGCGGTGCACGATACACGTTGTATCCGGCGACCGTGGCAGTAGTACTGGCATTCCAGCTCAGGTCAACGCTGTGCTGTATTGTCCCCGTGCCACTGAGCGAGGCGCTGGCGGGCGAATTGGTCGCACTACTTGCGACTGAAATGGAGCCGGTCACGCTTCCGGCTGCCTGGGGCTGGAATAAAACCGCCACCGCGCTGCTGGTTCCTGCAGCAACAGTGAACGGCGTCTGTACGTTGGAGCTGAAGCCCGCGCCAGAAACCGTGATTCCCGACACGCTTACATTCACCGAGCTCGGATTTGAGAGCGTCAGGTTCTGCGAAGAACTATTGCCTACAACCAGCTTCCCAAACGACACTGTCGAGGGGGAAACATTGAGCGTGGCGACGGTCGGCGAAACCCCTGTCCCTTGAACTGCGACCACAGTTGGAGTCGCGCTCGCGTTACTTGTAATGGTCGCTGTTCCGTTCACTGTTCCGGCAGCCTGCGGTGAAAAGGTTACTGTAACTGTGTGGCTAGAACCCGCCGTGATCGTGAGCGGAAAGGTCAGGGGGCTCATCGAGAATCCGGCTCCGGCCAAGGTTACGCTGGAAACTACCAGGTCCGCTGTACCTGAATTTGTAACCGTAACCGTCTGGCTGCTGGATGTGCCGACCGTAACATTGGTGAAACTGAGGCTACTCGGCGAAACACTGACGGACGGTGTTCCCTGCCCGCCTGGGGTGGGAGTCGTGACTCCTGTGCTGCCGCACCCACTTACCAGGAACGGCAATACGTAGAGGAATAGCACCAGAAGCGAGTGAGACCACTGCCCTGTCGCGAGATTCCGAACTTTCACCGGTTTCCTCTCTCAATGACGACCAATCCTCCGGAAGAAGAAGCGAAGGTTTTGGCGCATTTGCCCTGTTAATTACGGTATGGCCGGCCAGAAATTGCTTCAAGCGAAATGACCTAAACTACAGGTACGAAAGGCAAAAGCAATCCTTGTACCTCTGTAAGCGTACTGAGACAGGTCATTGAAGAGGCGCGATTGTGAAGATGTAGGCCACCATATCACAGCCCCTGGGTGGTGATTCCCTCTGCCCGGCGAAAAACTGCGAAGATGCCGTTCGCTTAGAACATGAAAGTAACCAAGTCCTTGGAGCTCGGGAGGGTGGCAATCTGCGTGCTAAGATTTTTTGCATGATAAACACAACCGCATCGCCTGTCGGTGCACGAGCATTCCTGGAAAGAACAAAGGCACGCGAACTGCGGGTGGGGATCATCGGCCTCGGTTACGTAGGCTTGCCTCTAACATTACTTTTCAGTGAGCAGAGGTTTCGCGTAACCGGTTTTGACGTCGATCAGCAGAAAGTAAGCACGCTGAACAGCGGCGGATCTTACATACACCGCATTCTTCCCGAGGACATATCCGCCGCAAAGTCGGCGGGATTCACGGCCACAACGAACTACACCCAACTTTCGGAGCTGGACGCGATCATCATCTGCGTCCCCACGCCACTTACCGATCATCACGAACCGGATCTGAGCTACATCGAGAACACCGCGCATGCCATTGCGCCCAATCTGCGTCCGGGACAGTTGGTGATACTCGAGAGCACTACGTATCCAGGAACTACGGAAGAGGTTCTTGTCACCATTCTGGAAAAAGAGAATCGCCTTGGGCTGAAAGCCGCACGCGCCGGCGTCTCCGGTGATGATACGTTCCACGTCGCCTTCTCGCCCGAGCGCGAGGATCCCGGCAATACGGACGTTGCCCGGCGCGATATTCCCAAAGTAATCGGCGGTTTGGAACCCCTTGCGACGCAGTATGCCAGCGCACTCTACAACTCAATCTTCAATCGCGTAGTTCCGGTCTCTTCGCCTGCAGCGGCGGAAATGACCAAACTGCTCGAGAACATCTATCGTTGCGTAAACATCGCGCTGGTCAACGAACTCAAGCTGCTCTGTCTGCGCATGGATATCGATATCTTTGAAGTCATTCGCGCGGCTTCCACCAAGCCTTTCGGATTCCAAGCCTTCTATCCCGGACCAGGACTCGGCGGCCACTGCATTCCGATCGATCCGTTTTACCTCTCATGGAAAGCAAAGGAATTTGACTTCCATACGCGGTTCATTGAACTGGCGGGCGAAGTCAACTTGAGCATGCCATATCACGTGGTCGCGAGCGTGTCGCAGGCACTGAACAAGCGCAAGCAGGCGTTGAATGGATCCAAGGTGCTCGTGCTCGGGCTTGCATATAAAAAGGATATCGACGACCTGCGCGAGTCGCCTTCACTGACAATCATCGAGTTGCTTCAGAAGGAAGGCGCGACGGTCAGCTACAACGACCCGTTCTTTCCCACCGTCGGCCGCGGCCGCAAGTACGATTTGCAGATGAAGAGCACGCCATTAACGAAGATCGAGGAGTTCGATTGCGTGCTGATCGTAACCGACCACTCCAGCTACGATTATCAAGACATCGTGAAGCGCGCGAGACTAGTAGTGGACACGCGCAACGCCACTCAGGGGATAAAGGCTGAGAACATAGTCCGCTGCTAAGCTGAGTTTGGTTCGGAGATTCTAGAGAAAGAATAGACTGGTCGGGGCGGAGGGATTCGAACCCCCGACCCTCTGCTCCCAAAGCAGATGCGCTACCAGGCTGCGCTACGCCCCGACAAATTGATTGTAACGCACCGGGACGATGCTTCCCCAATGCTCCGCGCCCTTGCGCCTCTCTAGCCGTTTACGTCATCAGGTTCGGCAGGGACTTCCACCTCCTAGCCGTTGATGTGTTCGGAACACAAAAAAAGGGCCGACATTAATGTCGGCCCTGCATTAAAACAACCTTTGGTTAGAAGGTGAACTGCGCTCCGAATTCGGCACGGAACGAGATGGGAATAGCTCGGTTGCACCCGTTGGCGTTGCAGCCGATATAACCAAGCGGAGTTGCAAAGGAACTCTTCGTCGGATCCGTGTTGAAATGGCGAACGTTGCCATCGTAGTTGTTGCCATAGTTGGCGCGGTTCGTGAGATCGAACGCCTGGAAGATCAGCTTCAAGTTAGATTTTTCTTTGATCTTGATGTTTTTGGTAAGGCGAGTATCCAGATTGAAGAATGGCGAACCACGCAGACGGTCAAAGTGAGTCTCCACGCATGAGCCATTCAGGTAACAAGTCTTTAATGCGCTGCTGGTTTGCGTGGTGCCAAACAGCAGATTGTTATGGTCATTCGCAGGGACCAGCGCATGTGCGGCGAGCGGTCCCGAGCCAAAGCCGAGCACGTTAGTAAAGCCGGTCGTCGCATCATACGGACGCGCAGACGCTACCTGCATGATAGGCGCAACCTCGAACCCCCACGGCAGGTCCACCACGCCGGAGACCGACCCATGGTGCCGTTCGTCGTTTGGCACTGGACCGAAATCTGCTGGATTCAATGGGAAGCGAGGATCGGTAACCGTGTTGGAATAGCTGGCAGCATTGCCATCGTAGGCCCTGCCTTCCGAGAGGGTATAGGCAGCGTTTACTGTGAAGTGATTTGCCATGCGTCTGCGCAAGGACACGTTCATACCGTCATAGCGCGAACGTCCCACCGAGGACTCCATCGAGATGCGAGCGATTTGTGCGAGAGGGGCACTTGGATGGGCAGTGTTGTAAGCAGTGATGGCTGAGGCGAGCGTCCGAGTTCCCGTAGCGGGATCGATATAGTTGAGAATCTGACGCTTCTCCTCATGCAACCCGAGCTCGTGGATGTACTCAATTTCCATCACTGTGTTGGCATTGAAAGAATGAGCAAACCCGATATTCCACTGCTGCGAATAGGGGTTGCGATAGTCAGGTGCCATGAGGCGGCCCACTGCCCCAGCCGTAAGCTGCGTAATCGGCGCAGGAATCGTCGGCACGGGATCGATACCTAATCGATATTGAGACAGCGGGATGTTGGTACCGGGCACTGTGCAGGACGTGCAGGTTGTTCCTGGACCGCTGCCACTGATCGAGAACACAGTCGCGAACAGCGTAGGATTCGCCTGCTGGATCATAAACAGCGGGATGTTGAGGAATGTCTGAGCGTCGTAGAGCCCATAGCCTCCACGAAGAACATTGTTTCCATTTCCGGTCAAATCATAAGCGAAGCCCACGCGCGGGCTGAAGCCTTTCTTGTAGTCCTGAGGAATGCCGGCAAAGGGGCTATTGAGCGCCTTCAGCAACTGGTACGTGCGGCTGCCGGCTTGAGCATTCGTCGCCATCAGGTTGAAGTCACGGTCATAACGCAGACCTAGATCAAGCGTCAGCCTGCTGGTCGTTTTCCACGTATCCTGGAAATAGAGGCCAAGCATCTTTCCGCCGCCGGGCAGATCTTCTTTTGGATCGCCATTCGATATAGACATGCCCGTTATGGCACCCGGTGTTTGGAAACCCTGTGGGTAGAGTCCGCCCTTGTTGCCGAGAATGTCGCTGGGCAAATCCTGGAAGTCATACTCCAGCGTGGAGTTGAACTCAAAGTATCCGCCAAGCGATGGCTCCCAGAGGTAATCGACACCCCCCTTCAGGCCATGCCTGCCGATGTTGTATGAGAGATCGTCGCGGAACTGATATTTGCGCTGGTAGGACTGCTGCGGAACGTTCGTGTTTGTGCCAAACGAGATGCTTTGCGGAAACGTCACGAGTGGCGCGCGGGTCTTGCTGTCAATCAGATTGTTCCAGTACTGGAACCCGGCGGTAAAAGAATTCACCAGCCTCGGACTGAAGACGGAACTCAGCGTGGCGTTCGTAACGATGAGATGGTTGTTCTGGAAATTGCCTTCGGTTAGATCGTTGGCATTGCCTGATTGGTCGTTCTGGTCTTCGTTGTTCTGTGCGGCGTAACTGACGAAGAAGCGATGAGCGTCGGAGAAGTTGTGGTCGATACGGGCGTTGTAGCGAGTATCGAAGTAGGGGGTGGGAATGGTCAGGGCTGGGTCAGGATTAAACGTGACGTTGCCGAGATTCAATCCCTTGAGTCTGCTCAGTTCCGCAAACGCGGTTGACTTTACTGGGATGGCTGTGTGCTCGCGTAGGCGTTCCCAGGCGACAAAGCCAAAATCCTTGTCTCTCCTGATTGGTCCGCCAAAGCGTCCACCGAATTGCTGTCGTTCAAACTGAGGTGTCGGGTTACCGGTCTTTATGTGAGTGACCGGATCCTCGGTATTCAGCTTGTCATTTGCATTGAGGGCCGTCTGCGTGTCGAAAAAGTACCCAGACCCATGGAAGGCATTGCTGCCCGAACGGGTGATCACGTTCATCGCAGCGCCTTCAGAGCGACCATTAGCGGCCGAAAAACGCTGAGTGGAAATTACTGCTTCCTGTACCGCCTCGAGTGGAAGCTGCATCACCGGGCCACCGACGGTGTTGTCTTTGTTGTCGATGCCATTGACGGTGATGTTCATGTTGCGACCGTTCGAGCCGTTGATGCCTACTCCAGAAGTCCGAACTTTGGTGGGATCCCAGGGAGGCGTTGCCTTTGCTCCCGGCGCCAGATACGCGAGATTGGCGAAATCACGGCCGTTAAGGGGCAGGTCCTGCACGTCCTCAGGCGTGATCTGCATGCCAACCGAAGTCTTTTCCTGATCGAGAATCGGAGCTGCAGCGGTGACTTCGACGGTTTCGGAGGCTGCGCCCGGTCTAAGTGAGAAATCCTGAGTAGTGGTACGCCCGACGAGCAACTCGACGCTAGGAGCTGTCGACGTTGAGAATCCGGTCATCGTTGTTTTTACCGAGTAGATCCCCGGAGGCAACACGTCAAAGCGGTATGCGCCCAAGTTGTTGGTTGTTGCAGTACGGGAACTGCCGGTGGCGGCGTCTACTGCCATAACAGTCGCGCCGACGACTACAGCTCCGCTCCTGTCTGTGACTGTCCCTGCAAGAGATGAACTCGCAGTGACAGCTTGGCCGAACATCATGCTGGCCATCGCAAAAAGGAACCCGAATGCAACCAGTAGCTTTAAAGACTTGTTGATTCCCATGTGCCTCTCTTCCTCCTGGACCGGTAGCTCGCTGCCAAACTTTTGGGTGACGTCTGTTGAAAAGGTGGGGTGCGCTTGCTGCAAGCTTTGGTCAATGCAATTCAATTCTTATGCTGTAGAAGCACTTGCCCTTCCAGGAGGAATTTTCGTTTGTTTTCAAAGCTTTACACTCTCACGTGGGACGAAACATCTAAAAAACGGGAGCGAATACTAAGCAATATACATAATCCAGTATCTACTACCAACATTGCGACGCCTTGTCCCATAAGTAGGGGGTCGGGAATGCTGATTGATTGATCCGACTGAGAGCGCGCCGCTCGCAAAAAAAGTCGGCATTTTCATGCCGGCTCACCGGAACCGGAGCGTATTCGCCTTACCGTTACATCTAGCGGCTGTTCATACGGTTCTCGAAACGCATGCAACTCAACTGGTTGAACCAACCCCAACCGGCTGAAGAGGGCAATCTTCCCCTTCAGTTGGGTTTCGGAGCTGGCTTACCCTGAGGGTCTTGCTTTTCCAAATCATCAAGATAAACCCGGATGTCTGGTGCCTCAGGGGCGTTTGGATCGAGCTGCACATATTTCCTGAAGTGCTCTGTAGCGCCGGGAATGTCTTTCTCTGAGCGCAGGATATTGCCCATGATCAATTCCGCCCGGGGAAAACGATGATCTTTGTCCAGTTCGAGAACTTTACTCACGTTGCGTTTGGCGTCAGGAATCTGTTTCAGCATGATGTGCGCAACCGTCTTGAAGTAGTACGGATCAGGATAGCTGGCTGCGTCGAGTTCAATCGCCTTGTCGCTCAGACGTATCACCTCTGGCCACTTTCCATGCGTGGCATGCAGTTGGGCAAGGTGAAGATATGGAGGGACATACTTTTCGTCGGTGGCGATTGCGTCGGCGAACGATGTTTCTGCCTCAGTATCCAAGCGTCGTGCGCGCTGTTCACGTCCTCGCAAGTCGAGGGCAGAGGCATACCGCGGAAACAACTCGATAGCTTTGGCCAGGTGCTTATCGGCATCTGTGAATTTTTTCTTAGCGAAGTCATCTCGCCCCTTGTCATATTCTTTGCGCGCGCTCTCGGGCGCCTGCAGGGCCGTCGCACTGATGCTGGTTCCCACACCTGCGCCGATACGGTGCAGGGTAATGGGGCCAAGCGAGACAGGCAGACTGAAGTCGCGGCCGGCCAGAGAAACTGAGCCGGCGGAATAGCCCGGCAGGAGCGCTCGGACGTCGCATCCCCATAGCTGCGTCCTTGTCGTTTGCGACACACGGCTTCCCATATCGGCACCCATCATCGTCGCTCCGCCGCCCTCGGATGCGCTTTGAAACGCGGGGATGGATTTGTCGTCGAGCAGAATTGTGAAGTTGCCGTGGGAATCACTATAGACCTCGCCACGAACAATGTTCCCGCAAACACGCTGCACCTCCACCGGCTCGGTCAGCGGCGTGCCATCATCAAGAACAACATGTCCACTGATTTCAACCGGACGGTTGGTTTCCGTCGGCAACTGGCTGGGAAGGTTTGTCGTCGGCTGGGCAGAAATCTGTGCAATGGCAGCGATAGATGAAAACAGCAGCAGAAAATTGCCGAGCAACATCCGAAAGATTTTTAGAGCCAACATCACAATGCTCCTGTTGGTAATTACGTTCAAAACAGTAAAAGTGCGCGCGCGACATGGTTGATGTGAAGGCCATGGCCCCAGATTTCTAATGTGCCGGTCCACCGCTTCCGAAGATTCTAGTTCTTACAGCGAAGAAAATAGGGAAAGGCGGATCGCGCCTTCCCCTATGAGAACCACCTAAAAGCAGAGGCTCTAGAAGCTGAACTTCGCTCCAAACCTCCACTGCGAAGGCGGCTGGACAAGCAGAGCCGAGCCATAGAAGGCATTGGGTACGGCGGCAACGCCAGTAACACCGCTATTCAGCGAGAAGGTCTGATCAAGCGTGACCGCACGCTGCGTGTTGGTGACGTTAAACCAGTCCGCGGTGAAGCGGAGTTCACGATTTTCCCCGATCTTCCAAGGCAGGTAGAAGCCAAGATCGAGGTCGTGCGTAATTGGTGTCCGCTGCGTGCCAATGCTATCAACAATGTTCGGGAAGCCTGCCTGGGATGCAGTCACCTGCGGAACGATTGAGGTGCCACGCTGAACGGCGAAGCCTTCGTTGTTGCCATAGACCGGATGCGGGATCAACTGATTGAAGGGTGACCCCGATTGGATGTAGAAGTTGCCGCTGACCATCACCTTGAACGGCGTCTGATATGAGCCGTTGAACTTGAACTGGTGCGGCCGATCATTTGGCAACCGTCCATAGGTGTTCGGCAACAGGCTTACCAGATCGAACAGTGATGTGATGTTCGGATCCGACTGGCCGTTATCGTTGCGGAACAGACCTTCGTAGTTACCGACAAGACTCGAGTACGTGTACGAAGTGATGAACTGGTAGTTGTTGCTGAATCGCTTCGTAGCCGTGAATTCAATACCGCGGTAATAGCGACGTGCAGGTCCGAAACAGCCGATCGTCGGATCTGCACAGGCTTTGTCTTCCGTGGTCTCGCCATTGCCGCGACGGCCCGGGTTGAACAGGAAATATGTGTCTCCATCATCGAAAGACCCGTCTTCGATGATGTTGATGTAGTTGCGATAAATGCCGCGTATGCCCAAGACGAAGCGGTTGGCAGGCGCGAATTCAATACCAGCGGTATATTCTTCCAAGGTTTGCGGCCTGATATCCGGATCGATCGGAGTTGCATCCGCGCCAAGGTTCACCGCGCCGACGGTATTGCTCGAACGGATGCCGGGAACAATGTTCGCGCCCGCCGGGGCGCCGTAGGTATCCACATTGAAGTTTTTGTCCGTCTGGCTGTTACCGCCACCGGCACGAACGTTCACGTCAAGCGGTATAGGCGTTTCCAGGAACCTCGCATAGCTCACTGACAGCTTGCCCTTGCCGGTGCCGGTGAAGTCCCAGATTGCGCCCAGGCGAGGCTGCATGTCACGCCAGAACTGGTTCAGCTTAATGTACGACTTTCCATCCGTGTCATAGCCCTGTTGAAGGTCCCATCGCAGGCCAAGATTCAGTTGGAGGTTCCGTAGCACTTTGAAGTCGTCTTGCAAATAGCCGGAGTACACCTGGGTGTACGTGTTCGCGTGGAGTTCGAAATCGCGAACGCGTGTGCTCAGGCGCACAAGGAACGGGTTTCCGAACGCCTCATTTGCAGTAATTGATCCTTGACTTACGCTCGTAATGCCGGCGGGCAGCCTATTTGCGGGCAAGGACTGAAGCAGGGCGGCTGCCGTACTGCTTGGGCACACGATCGTCGTCGTTCTGGTTGTGCACACACTGAGGTTGTTCGTAGTGCGCTGGTTGATGGTTTGGTTGCTATCCGGACTAGCCTGACTCAGGCCTTGAGGATTGGCGTACGTGATTGGCACGCCGCTGGAGGTGTTGAGGTTGTTGTAGATGTTCCGCGACCACTCGAATCCGTACTTGATGCTATGCCTGCTGAAGATGTTCTGCAGGTGCGCGCTGGTCTCGTAACGGTTGCGATCGCTGTTCTGAAATAACCCGAAGCCAGGTCCCTGCAGAAAATTCCGTTGCAATGAACCGCCGCGGCCGTCAACATAATCAATGAATCCCGTCTTGCCGGAATTCGCCGTCGACAGGAATCCCGTGTGCGTGACCGGCGCGACCGTGGCACCGACCAGAGCCGCGAAATTGTCGCTAATAAGTGGGGCTTTAGCCGAGGCAGCGGACGGGAGGATATTTCGCCGCTGGTAGTGCAGTCCCATCGCAATCTCCGCGATAAAACGCGGCGTGAACGCCGAATTGAGCCGGACTGTGTAATTGTGTCCGCCACTCTGGTCTTTTCCCTTAAAAGCGGTGGGATCCGAACCAAAGCCGGAAACGTTCGCCAGTGCGGCGTTGGCCAGGAAACCGTCTACGGTTGTGAAATCCCCGAAGGTGGAAACGTTGAGGGTATGTCTATCGCTGATCCCCCAAGTGACCTTGCCTGCATAGAAGGGCGTCGTTACTTGATTCTCGACCGGGGTGTGAAACGTTTGTGTCAGGTAAAAGTTCTTCCGCCGTTGCGGGTTGAAAGCTCCGAAAAACCAGAGCTTGTCCTTCACGATGGGTCCGCCGATATCGCCGCCCACGTCCTGCTCCGAAAAGCCGTTGGCTGCCGATCCAGTAAACGGGAAGTTCTTCACCCCACGTACCATGCCCGAGCCGGTGAAGAATCCGAACACATCACCGGAAATACGGTTGCTTCCGCTCTTCGTAATAACGTTGAAGATACCGCCGGTGGACTTGCCGTATTCGGCGCCGTACGCGCCGGTCTTGATCTCGACTTCCTGCACGAACTCAAACGGAAGGTTAGCGCCGCCACCGCCAAATGCCGGGTCCGCCGTGCTCACTCCATCCAAAATGTAGTTGTTCTCCGGTCCTGAGGAACCGGCAACCGAAGGATCGCGATCGCGGCCTGAGGCATCGCGCAAGCCCGACCGCGTAACTGCCGGGGCAATGTTGTACAGGCCCTGCACCGAACGTGTAGTCGGGAAATTCAAAAACTGATCGGCACCGACGTTTGAACCGGCCGTGGTTGTGTCAACGTCGATCGCGCCCGTGTTGGCTGCCGTCACCTCTACCTGTTCCGTAGCCGAAGCCATCTGAAGCTGAACTTCCGCCACGTTGCTTCGTCCGAGGTTCACCACGATGTTTTTCCGCTCGTATTTGGCAAAACCGGAGCCGGCGTCCACTACGAGCGTATACATACCCGGCGGAAGATTGAAAATCTTGTAAGTACCATCCGGCTCTGTCGTCGTGGTCTGCGGTCGGATCAGGTTCTCACCAGTGACGGTCAGTCTTGCGCTAGGAACGACGGCACCTGCCGGGTCTTTCACCACGCCGGAGATACCACCGGTCGTCGCCGACTGCGCCCACGCGCCTATCGCTAGGGTCAACATCAGCGACAAGGTAAGCAGAAATCTACTTCTGCCTTTCAGTTGCTTCATTAAAACCTCCAGGAGTTACTGAATGGAACTAATGCGGGGCTTGTATCTTCACTTTTAAACCGGACCGGCAACATCTCTCCGGCTTCTGGGCAACAAAGCAGTTCGCATTCCACAAAGATTTGCCTGTGTTTTCAAATGTTTAGATTTATTAAGCAACCCGGACTTCCAATAAATGGGACGGAACGCAAGTTATACATACAAAATCCGGTATTCTGTCCCGGAAAACTACCTGCTCGTGGATCCTAAGATCAATCAACCTCGGAGGCAAAAAGACATCCAGATGAATGACAAACTAGGACTAACCCTCAGATCAGGTGATTAGGACTAAGCGCAGGGATTGGGGGGCTGCGGAAATCTAGCAGCAAAGGCAAAAACAGCGAAAATAACAGCTAACTTCTAAAATTAACCTCGGGTATCATAAATTCTGCCCAAAATGCGCGAATCTACAGTTTAGGAACACTGAAAACAGTGAATTATCAATGAATTTCTTGCGGCAAGGTTCCGGACGGGTTGGTGGTTTTCATCTTGTCAAGTATGCTCCTCACGCCAGCAGCGAACATTCCTGAAGGATCCAACTTCAGGTACTCCTTATATTGTTCCTGCGCGGAATGTGGGTCACCCTTCTTCAAGAGAATGTTGCCCATGGCGACGTGGGCAGGCGCAAATCGTGGCTCAATCCTGATCGCCTCAACGATGTGGGGCTCGGCCATCTGCCAGTTATTCATCGCGAGATAGCTTCGCGAGAGTTCATAGTGAGCCTGAAACGCCTTCGGATCGATCTCCAGGCTGCTCAGCAGCGCCTTCGCCGCTCCAGCGAAGTCGCGTTCCTGATTGAGGCAGACTCCCAATAGGAATCTGACGGAAAAATCCTTCGAGTCGGCATCGATTCCCTTCCGGATCACCGCTTCCGCTTCCTTCCACTTTTGCTGATCCATGTAGCCCTTGCCGAGCAGCGCATAAGTGGGAGCGAACGCCGGATCGGACTTCATTGCCTTCTCGAGATGGGCGATGCCGTTGATAGTGTCTTTCACGTCCTTCGATTCAAGGAGCAATCGCTGGCCTTTTTCGAACTCCTGTTGAGCCGCAGGATTTGCAGGCAGCTTCGCGGAGACGATTCCGGAAGCGGGTTCGGAAGCCGCGCGCGCGCCTGGCAACGGTACGAGCTCCAGATTAACGAACATCGACGGAGTGAAGTTGAGATCAATCTGGCGGGTTACCGGACGATAACCCTGTTGCTGAACTACGACCTCATAGTTATCGGCTTGCAAATCCTGGAAGTGGAAACGACCGCGCGAATCAGTCATCGAGCGGGCTACCTCCATCCCAGTGCCTCGGTTCAGGATGATCAGAACACCAGCCGGACCGGCGGAACTCTCCGCAACGCGAAGTTGGCCAGTGATTTCACGTGGAATACTCGCCGAGGTTGGCTGCTGCTGGCGATTCTGCGCAATCGCAATCGTGGAACAGAACAGGACAACGCAAATGAGCCGGAACTCTACACCGTAACCAAAACCATATCTCATGCTCGCGCTCATCGATCTGCAAATTCGAGAAAAAAAATGGGGAGGGCCGATGCCCTCCCCACACAAAAGAGCGAAGTGTAGCCTAGTCGCCTAGAACTCCCACTTGGCCATCACGCGCGCGGAGAACGGCGCTTGGAATTGAAGCGGAGCCTGGAAGTCGACGTTCGAGTTTGCCGGTTGGCTCGACAAATCCCGGTTCTGATCGACCAGGTTGATTCTGCGAGCATCAGCGATGTTGAACAAGTCGACTGCGAAGTGGAGAGTGCTCCTCTCGCCTATCTTCATAGGATACTCAGCCTTAAAGTCGACAGTCCCCTGCGGCAGGGTGCGGCCTAAGAGTCCGCGGCCCCCGATAGGGACTTCTCCCGAGTTCTGGTAAGCCGGATGATCACCGAACTGGCTGATCGGAGTACCGGTCTGTACGCGTACAGCAGTACCGAGGGTCAAGCCCTTAGCGAAGGATTCAGGCAACGTGTAGCTGAGAAATGCGTTAACCACATGACGACGATCGGTATTCAAGTCGCCATTCTTGAACTGGTCCCCTAATAAGTTGTATTGGCCTGCGGTGAAGTCAAACAGCGAGCTAATACCGGGATCAGTTTGTCCATTGTCGTTGCGGAATGCGCCTTCGTAGTTGCCGTACAGGTGGCCAACACGATAGTTCACTCGCAGCATATAGTTGTGGCTGAATGCCTTGTTTACCTCGAACTCCATCGCGCGGTATACGCGGCTCGGCTTAATAAAGCCGTCCGGCTTGCCGTCGGCTCCCACATCACCGCCACCATCAAGGAAGCAGATCGAGTTAGGAGTGAAGACGTTGTTGTTGGCATCGGCGGTATTGCCCAGTGCAACTGGCACTCCAGCTGAATTCTTCCCAACGTTTGTCGTGTTATCCGTTCTGCAGCCAGTTGGGAAATTGGCTACTGGAGTGCCCGGAGCGATCACCTTCTGAACTTCGTTCACGAACAGATCCAGGGTCGGACTTGGATTGGCAATGGCCGAGTTCTGGCTAAGAATCAGGTTGCCTTCCGGCGAAACGCTGCCGACGTCTTCGATCACACGCTGCAGACGGCGATCAACGTACCGCGCGCTTAGCACGAATCCATGGAACTCATGCTCAGCCCCGATGACGTACTCATCGGTGTAGGACATCTTTGTACCGGGAGCAATGGCCTCGCCCAGACCTGCTACGGAAACTTTGCCGCCTGCGGCGATGCCGCCGGTAGCATTGTTGATCAAATGAGCTTGGTCAAGCACTGGGGTGACTTTCGTGCCGTTAATGACGGGAATGAAGTCAGCGCCCAGCAAATCGAGCTCTTCCGAGAGCTGACGGATGGCTGCATCCAACGGCAGCTCGTAGTTATATCGGCCGAAGTTGAAGAAGATTTTGCTCTTACGATCTCCTTTGGGATCCACCGCGATTCCAAAGCGGGGAGCCCAGTTATCAGTAAACGTATAGTGCTGAGTGTCCACGTTACCGGAGAACAATTGCTGCTCCCAGCGAACGCCTAAGCTCATGTTTACGTGCTTATTCATTTCCCATGAATCGTTCACGTAACCAGCCTGGTATTTGCTGAAGGTAGGTAACTTGCCACCCGCGCCAAACTCACCACGAACCTGATTCAGATAAACGGGCGTCATCACCCCATTCACCGGATACAACGGGCACAGCGTGCAAGTGAAGTTGCCGTTTGAATCAGTTGGAGACTTGAGCAAGTTGAACTGCGCGTCCGACATCTTACCTGCCGGACTGTTAGTCGTGGGTAGCCACGAACCACCCTGAAGGTTAGTAGCGGGAACGACGTAACGTCCGCCGGATCGCGCCTTCACATCCGTGTAGTTCGGGTTTTCCCACATGTATCCGACACTGAACGTGTGCTGTCCAAGAGCATTGACGATCTTCGAAGTATCACCACTCACTTTGTAAGTGTGGGCGTCATGATTCTCCAGCAAGCCAAATCCCTGGAGTGTCCTGGTCACGGAAGTCGTGCGGTCCACGACCTGATAAACGTCAAAGCCCGGAGTCTCAGTGAAGTTGTTGGTGTTGTAGGCGAAAGAGCCGTTCACCAGCCAAGTTGGGCTGAGCGTTCCATTGTATCGGCCGACAACGTTACGCGTACCATAGTTCAGTCTGCTGAAGCCAGTGTTGTTCGAAGCGTTTAATGATGCGAGGTTAAAGGCGCCCACATTGGTATGCGACGGATCGGCGAAGATCGAACCTTCTAACTGGTGCGAATCGTTGATGTGCCACGTAAGCTTCGCGTCATAGTTGTAAGTCGTGGTGCGCTGATTGATCAATGGTAAGGTAGCTGCCAGAGGAGCGGTTGGAACGGTTTGACGTGGGTTGATCCTCCACGACGGATCGCCCGAAGCAAAGAAGAACAGGTGATCCTTGAAATGTGGGATGTATCCACCCAACTCACCGCTCGCGTCGTAATTCGAGTCACCAGGCTGCTTCCCGATTTTGTTGACGCGGAAATCGTCGCGCAGCAGTGGATTGGCTTTCAAATCCTGGGGAGAAGCGTATCCCGCGATCGCGCCATGATAGGCGTTGCCGCCGGTTTTGGTTACGATCTGGATGATGCCGCCATCCGATTGTCCATACTGCGGCTCAAAACCGCTGGTCTTCACCTGAACTTCTTTAATGAATGACAGATTGATTCCGGTTCCGATTGAACCCTGCGCGCGGGTAAAGGTTCCCAAGCCGCCGAAAGCCGAGTCCGTAATGTTTACGCCATCGGCAACATACGTATTTTCAAGACCAGAACTGCCGGAGATCGAGGGATTGGAATTGCCGGTAGCTCCGCCGCTGGCTACGCCTGGTGCTGTATAAAACAGATTTGCAACGCCGCGGCCGATTGGAACCTTGGAGTAGAACTCATCGGTCAGGTTAGTGCTGATCGCCGTGGAAGTAGTGTCCACCGCAACTGCGGAGGCGCTTACTTCGACAGTCTCGGTGACCGCGCCCGGCTCAAGCGTGATACTTACAGTTGCTGTCTTTCCTACAACGACCCCAAGCGAACGCAGTTGCGCCGCGCTGAAGCCGGTCTTTTCGATCTTAAGGTTGTATGCGCCCGGATCCAATGTAGAGAACAGGAAGCGTCCATCCTTGTCTGTGTCCGTTGCTCGTGTTCCGGTTGGACCAGTCATAGTCACTTTGGCGCCAACTACGACCGCACCGGTCTTGTCTGCCACCACTCCGGCTAAATTGCCCTTTGTCGACGTTTCTTGCGCAAAAGCTGACAGCGCGAGCGTCAAGGCAACAGCCAGAGTTGTCGCGATCCGCGAAAATCTCTTGTTCATCCTTTACTCTCTCCTTCGAAAAATTCTTCCGGTGGCTGGGCGCAGGTGAAGTAACTTCATCGTTGTCCACGACTGTGCACAACAGCCGACCGTCTGTGCTAACCGCAAAGCCAAGGAATGCTATAGGGGGAAGACTGTGCAAGCTGAGTGCACGTCGATGACCTAAACGAGACTCTTGACATTCAGAGACTTACAATGATTTCCGGGACGAGAAATATGATTTCTAGGATGAACGGGCTGGGATTATATGTTAATAAATAGGTGCGAAAGGCCAGGGATCTTCTACGAGTTGTCAAATTTAGCTAAGCTATTGCAATAATTGTACTTACTTTAGTCCCAATATCCCCGCGTCTTATCCCCGATGATACTAGGACTTGGGCGGCAGAGAGGCGATCATCTTGCCTTTGCGCTCCGTGTCGGCGGCTTTCTGAGTTTCGCCGACCTGCTGGTAGTAGCTCGATAAGGTCAGGTATAGAGGCCCGCTTTGCCTGCCGGGGACTATGCCCTCGAGCAGTTGGATGGACTTGCCGACCTGTCCGAGTTTGTGGAAGCTTTCGGCGATTCGCAGGATGGTCTGCTCGTCAGTATGTTCGGTGACGCCGGCGTTGCCGTACAACACGGCGATTTGCTGAAACTGCTGTTTCGCAAATAGCAGCTCCACCAGTTTGGAGCGAACTACTTCGTTCGACGGATCCTTTCGATAGGAGCGCGTTAGCCAGCCGATTGCTTCAGAATCTTTTCCTTGTGACAGATAGCATAGTGCCCGTTGACTCTCACCAACTCCGAGTCGGGCGTCATCACTCGCGGAGGGATCGATAACATCCCAGATCCGATTCGCAGGCTCGGACGAAACCACGCGAAAGTTCAAGCTGGAAAAAGCCCTTTCCCGCGTTGCCGGATCGCTTACAGTCACCACCATCCTGTAGTTGCCAGGCTTGAGGTCTGAAATGGGAATCTTCTTGCCATTAATTAATGTTCCGTTGGCGTCGAATTCACTTCTCTGTAGCTCGTCCTGCAGCGTCTTGGTATCGTGCATCCCCATGCGACCCACAGCATATTCCGCTATCAATTTGGCGCTGCCATAGGACCTTGGATCGGCCGGAGGCGCCCATATTTGGTAGAAGAATTTCAGGTCACGCCCCTGTCCGAGGGCAACGCCCTCCCCCGATGACGGCGTGAACTTCACGCCGGCGGCCGTGAACGGTCGCACGGTTGGAGACGTGATGCCGGTTTCAGCTTCAGCAAAGGGAACGACCGCAGTCAGCTGCAAACCCTTGGCCGGGGGATCAGGAATAACGATTTCTTTTTGCTCACGAAAGGCGGTCTTGTTGAGTTCGTTGCTGAGGACAAACTCGACGGTGTACTTCCCCGGCGGTAGCGGCAGAGTGCCTTCATATCCGAACAGCTTGTTTTTTACTTGCTCTACCTGCTGCGAGATAAGGAACTGTGAAACCTTGCGCTCCTGTTCAAAGATAGGCTTGTTATCTGGCGCCAAGACTCGGGCAACCACCTCCACGGAAAAGTAGTATTGCTCATCCTGTGCCTGCTGCAGCGTGAAGTCCTCGGGCCTCTTCAATCTCAAGACGTAGTGGAGGTTCGTATCTCCGTGGCTATCAACCAGCGGAGCGGTTAAGACCTCAAGAAATTCGCCGCTAATGACGATTCGATGACTGACGGCTTCGAGCAGCCTGCGATGCTGATCGAGCATTTCCTTGTTGAAGGGGTTGTTCGCCAGATTTCGAATCGTACCCAGCATTACGTCTGAAGTAAGGCTACTGGTAGCGGCATCCAGATCAACTGGTTCATCCGGCAGGAGACTAAGCGTAGTGCGAGCTACTTCGCGTCCCAATGACCGGTCAATTACCTTCAAGGCTGTCAGACGATCGTTTTCCGCTCCAGTCCCGGTTACCAGTTTGTCCGGACCGTCCATATACGGGCTGTAAAGACGGAATTCATCGCCTGTGTCTCGCTGGTAGAAGACAATATAGAAAAAAGGCGGCAGCGCCTTGTGTGGAGATGAATAGAACCAGATCTCCATCGGCCTGACGTTGGCCTGACCCACGTAGAGCGCCTTCTGCTGCGGCTTGCCGAAGAGGATATAAATACGACCTCGATCCGTTCGCCATCCTTCGTGCCCGAAGTTTTGATTCGCGTATTGAATCCGCTCGTAGATCTCGTCCCGATAAGTATTTGTAGGAGATCCTGGGTTGGGATTTCGAATTTCCCAAAAGTGGTCGATGAACTTGTCGCGCTCTTCATCCGTACTAAGGTGCAGGAACGCACCCTTCTCTTCGTCAGTGATCAGGTAGGCGGCATCCCGGTTAAACCACTGCTGATACCGGACTGGGAGCTTCTTCACGTCTTTGGAAGCGGTCGCGAAGAGTATCCCAGTCAGAAAAACCTGGATGAGCAAGAGACAGGAAACTACTAGATGAAGCGGCGCTTTTTGAGGACGAGACTGCATGGATTCGGTATTGAAAACTATAGTTGGGGCGCGGAAAGAGCGTCAAGGCGCAGCTGGGTCCGCACGAAGCGGTGATCGTCTGTAAGTACCTGAGACGTTTAGCAGTCTTAGTACTCAGCAGCTCAGAAATCGAGGGCGCAAATATTAAAGAGCAGCCTCCAAAGGCCACTTCTTTGGTTTCACGCGACGCGCTTATCCCAATATGGGATTTCGCGCCACGGATTAAGGCAGCTAATGGAGAGTTAAGGTGTTACTCGGATAAATCTGAGTTCAGACGCCAAATGAAATCGATGACTTGTCTCTCGGCCCATCGTCCATCGTAGCCGTTCGGTTCGGCCAGGAATGCGCAGTGTCCGCCGCGACTTGTCTCGATCCACGTAATGGAAGGATTGGCCAACAGTTTCTGCCTGGTCTCAGGCAGGATGCGGATGAAGGGATCGTCGTTGGAATGGATGACCAGAGTGGGAATACGAATTCTGTCGAGGACTCTTGAGGAGCTCGCGCGCTGGTAATAATCCTCTGCGCCGGCGAAGCCTTCGTATCGCGCCGTGATCTTGTCGTCGAATTCGCGGATGCTTGGAAAGCGTTTCAAGTCGGATAGATCGTACCGATCTGGGAACAGTATAACTTTGCGTCGATATCTTTTCCGCAGCCCTCGCAGGAAGCGCTGCTCGTAAAGCCAATTTTTCCAGGAATGCAGCGCGTCAGCCGATGCTGCAAGGTCCATCGCCGGCGATACTGTCGCCACTGCCTTCACGTTGTTCGGAAATTCATCCGCCCACTCTCCCGCAAGTTTCAGAACCAGATTGCCGCCCATAGAGAATCCCACAATGGCAATGCGCTCGAGGCCATCTTCTCGGATTAGTTCCTCCACGACGGCGCCTACGTCTGCGGACAGGCCTGAGTGGTAGAGCGTTGGAGTAAGAGTCTCGGTATTGCCACAATTGCGCATATTCATGCGCACAACATTCATGCCCGCGGCCCATGCTTTGCTTCCCGTGCCGATGACGTATTGCGATTCGACCGAACCTTCGAGTCCGTGCACGACAATATCGGTTATCGCCGATCGCCGCTCTGGCTGCCAGTGGCAGAGACACTCAACCTCTACTTTGGCTCCGGAATCATGTTCGGCAACCAGGAAGCGGCGCCTCTCGCCTTCAGGCAGCAGGCTGATTCGAGGTAGAAAATTGCCCGCGATGGTTTGCGTGTGTCCGCCGCTTAGGCCGCGTCGGGGAATGAAATTGTGCTCAGAGGACAACACCAAGAAATAGGTTACAGGGGACAGGTTATAGGGAACAGACGATTCCTTAATTCATCGAGCATGAGCCAGGGCCACGCGGGTCGCCACAGCTTCCGCAGGGACTCGGAGATGAAGAAAAGCTCTTATGTGAACTTCCTACGGCAAAGCTGGAAAGCTGTTGATCCAGATCATGACTGGAGCACGCAGGACACGCCGGAGCTTCCGATCCGCGAACTACGGCTTCGAAGCGGCGATCACATTCTTTGCAGATGTATTCAAAGATAGGCATACGAAATCGAGGGTACAGGGGATAGGTTACAGCGAACAGGGGAGGACGGTCCAGCCTCATAACTTTCGTGGGCTTACGCTTGGAGATCTCGGAAGATTTTGCGGAACTCGTAGAAGCCGGTCTTCCCTTTTAGCCACTCGGCTGCGCGTACGGCGCCTTCGGCGAACCCCAGACGGTTCTTGGCGTCGTGTACGAGCATCATCGTGTCATGAGGGCCATCGAGCAAAAGCACATGCGTGCCGACCGTATCTCCCTCACGTACAGAAGCAATCTCCGGATTCGTGTTTCCCACTTCGGCAACGATCCGCTGAATCGAAACCGCGGTGCCTGAAGGAGCATCCTTCTTCTGCATGTGGTGGCGTTCTACGATGCGCGGGATATATCCGAGTGGCACACCTAATGCGGCGGCTGCGGCAATTTCAAAAAAGACATTTACGCCAATGGAGAAATTCGATCCAAAGAGCAAGGAGGCTTTGGCTTCCAGCACCTGCCGCTCAATTTCGGGAAGATGCTGATACCAACCTGTGGTTCCGACTACGATCGCTTTCTTATGGCGAATGCATGCCCGCATGTTTTCGAGCACCGCGTCAGGGTTCGTGAAATCGATGATGACATCGATGTCGCGAAGGCGGTCGGCCGTGAGAGCACGCGCCTGTTCGTTATCGCGCGATGACAGGACCTGCACATTGTGGCCGCGCTCTCGCGCGACATTGCCCACCAGCGATCCTGTTTTGCCATGACCGATAAGTAGAAGATTCATTTGAGGGCTATTTCAACATGGAGGCAAGTGAGGCGAAAAGCAAAACCCGGAGCGAACACGGAGGACAGAGAGGCAAGGAGAAGTGATTTTTGGTCTAACCATCATTCAGCGCGGAACGGACAATACGGAATTGAGCCGCGCCCCTCTGTGACCTCCGTGTCCTCCGTGTTCAAAGTATCTTTCACGCGAAGATCGCCGGATCAGGATCGGCGAAGAATACCTCGTGCAGTGTTCGCACAGTCTCGTCAACGTCGTCTTCCTCGATTACGAAGCTGATATTGATCTCGGAGGCTCCCTGGGAAATCATGCGCACGTTGGTCTCGGGCAACGCGCCAAATACTTTTGCGGCGATGCCGCGTGTGCCGCGGATGTTTTCTCCCACCAGGCAGACGATGGCTTTGCGTCCTTCGTACTTCACATCAGCCAGCTTCTCCAATTCGGCTGCAATGGCGGGAATCGCCTCCGTTGAATCTACCGTCAACGAGACACTCACTTCGGACGTGCAGACCATGTCCACAGGACAACGGTGGTGGTCGAATACTTCGAAGATGCTCTTCAAAAAGCCGTGCGCCATCAGCATGCGCGTGGCAACTACATCGACGATGGTGATCCTGCGCTTTGCGGCAATAGCTTTGAAGTAGTTGCGGCATTGCGGAGCTCGGGCTGTAATGCGTGTACCTTCACAACCCGGATTACGCGAGTTTAGGACCAATACGGGAATGTCTTTCTGGACTGCCGGCAGCAGTGTCGCGGGGTGGAGAACCTTCGCGCCGAAGTAGGCGAGTTCGGCGGCTTCATCGAAGCTGATGGTGCGAATACGATGAGCCTCTTTGCAGAGCCGAGGGTCAGTGGTCATCATGCCGTCCACATCCGTCCAGATCTCGATCGACTCTGCTCCAAGTCCTGCGCCGACAATGGCTGCCGTAAAATCTGAGCCGCCGCGCCCCAGAGTGGTGGTTGCTCCTTCGCGCGTGCCGCCTATGAATCCTCCCATTACGGGAATCTGCTTTTTCTCGAGCAACGGCTTCACCTGACGCGCAAGGCGAAGATCGATCTCCGGGAAGAGCGGCACTGCCTTCGTGTGGTTTGCATCTGTGATTACACATTTGCGCGAATCCACGTGTGCCGCCGGCAAATCTCGGACGGTAAAGGCTGAAGTCACTATCCGGCTTGAAATACGTTCGCCGAATGATGCAACGAGATCCGTTGTGCGAGGAGTAAGCTCGCCGACGGCGGCGATGCCGCGCAGCAACTCGTCGAGCGCGTCAAACTCGGTTTCGAGCTCGGAATGAAATTGCGTGAAAAGTCCGGTGCCGAGGAGTTCTCCGGCGGTGGAATAGTGACGCTCTCTCAATGCGCGTGACAGCTCGAGCGACTTCCCAGGATCGCCGGCCCCCGCTGCCTGGCCCGCTGCGAGCAGTTGATCGGTGACCTTGGAGAGGTACCCCCGAATTTCATGATGATCATCGGGGACTCCAGAACCCAATGTGGTTCCGACCGCCGCCTTCACCCCAGCAACCGCAAAACCGGCGCTTGCTGGGGAACCGGCCCTCGGGTAGTAGGAGGCAGGCAACACCAAGAACCTCAGGAAAAAGCAGGCTCACGAAGCATATGCGCTTTTGCTGCCAATGCAGTCCGCAGCAACCGGCCGAGGCCGGGTCCCCGGGCAAGCTCCGGTTTTGCGGTTGCTGGGATGAAGGCTGCGGCCTGAACCACGCAATCTCGCTCAATCGAGGTAGCCCTCGTGCTTGAGCAACTCGGCATTGAGAAGCGCGGCGCCGGCTGCGCCTCGAATTGTGTTATGTGAGAGCACGCTGAACTTCCAGTCGAGCAATCCACAGGGCCGCAGGCGACCGACAGTTGCACTCATGCCGCGTCCGCGATTCACGTCGAGACGTGGCTGCGGCCGGTCGACGGAGCAGTCATAAATTACCGGCTGCTCAGGAGCCGTGGGGAGCGAGATCTCCTGCGGACGCGCGCGGAACGAGTGCCACTGCTCCAGAATATCCTCGGCCTTCGCTGACTTCTTCAGCTTGATCGAAACTGATTCCGTGTGACCATCTTCCACCGCGACACGGTTGCACTGCGCGCTGATTTTGAATGGAGCGTCTTTCACAACGCCGTTTTCCAGCACCCCCAGCAGTTTCCTGGTTTCGGCCTCCAGCTTCTCTTCCTCGTTCGGGATGAACGGAATCACGTTGCCGAGAATGTCGAGTGAGGCGACACCAGGATATCCAGCGCCACTGACGGCCTGCATGGTTGCAACAAACACAGCTTCCACACCAAATGTGCGATGGAGCGGGGCGAGCGCCATCACGAGCCCTATTGCGGAACAATTGGGATTGGTGGCGATGAAGCCTCCGTTGCGCCTGCGTGTCGGCTGCTCGTCGATCAGCTTCAGATGATCGGCGTTGACCTCAGGGATCACCAGCGGCACGTCGGCCTGCATGCGAAAAGCGCTGGAGTTCGTGATAACGGCGTGCCCCGCGTTGGCAAATTTCGGTTCGAGTTCTTTCGCGATAGCTGCGTCGAGAGCCGCAAAGATGACTCTTGGCGCGCGATCCGGAGCAGCGTCGCTCATAATCATGTTGGCCACACGCTCGGGAATGGGTGTATTCAGCTTCCACCGCGAAGCTTCGCGATATTCAAGTCCGGAAGAGCGTTCCGAAGCCGCCAGCCATGCGACTTGGAACCATGGATGGTGTTCGAGCAACTGAACAAAACGCTGCCCGACCATTCCGGTCGCGCCGAGTATTCCGACTGGGATCTTATTCGCCATCTTGGAATCACTTCTTTAATTTAAGGTAGCAGCTTTGGAAAATGCTGGCAGCAGGTTGCCCAGCCTGGGCCCAACACCTAAAAATGAGGGACTGATAATCGGTACCAATGGCAGTCATCGAAAATTCCACCGCTTCCGCCCTTTCTAGCCGCACTTCATCCCTGACAATGACTATCGGCTTGTGCTAAGCTCCCCGGCCAAATACAAGCCAAGTCCTCTTTCTGGACTTGGCTGCGGGCTCCTTCTTTTCATAGTCGTCTGGAATTTTGCTTCGGCGCCACACGGCGGCTGAAATTTTCTGGAGGGACGCATGACAAGCCAAGTCTCGCCGTGTCAGAGCCCATCTCTGACCGGCAGAGGATTCTTTCCCACCCCAAGCACAGTAATAAAAGAGGAACTCAAAACCATTATTCAATTCATCGCATGGCTAAGCTTTCTCATTGCGCTGTGCGCAATGCCGGTGATGGCTCAAGTTGGCTCGTCCGGCAGCATCGTTGGCGTTGTCACCGACAACACGGGAGCGGTAATTGTTGGCGCGAACATCACCGCCGTCGATACTTCAACCGGGGAAAAGCGGACTACGACGACCAATACCGCAGGCCGCTACGTCTTTGCCAACCTTCCGCCCGGAGCCTTTGAGCTCAACGTTACTCAACCGGGATTCAAAGTCGTGAAGCTAAGGCAAAACGTCGAGGTTGGGTCTGTTGCGAATACGAATATCTCGCTGGAAGTTGGCGCTGTGAGCACAGTCGTCGAGGTGCAGGCTAGCGGCGCTCAGCTGCAGACGATGAACGCGACAATCGGCACTACCATGAACTTCGACATGGCGCAATCTCTGCCTGGGTTGAGCCGTGACGTTTCCGGTTTAGCACTGCTGCAGCCCGCCACCACTCCGGTGAACGGAACGGCGGGACAAGCCGGTTCGGTTGCCGGCTCCAATGCAGATCAAAATATGTTCGTGCTCGACGGCGGCAACAACTCGAGCGACATGGACGGCACGAACACAGTTTATTTGAGCGGCTTCGCTGGCAATCCGATCACCGGAGGTGGTAGCGCAATTCCCAACGGCGTTGTGCCGACTCCTATTGAAAGTATTGAGGAGTTCAAGGTTGGCATTGCTGGACAAACCGCAGACTTCAACTCTGCAGCAGGTAGTCAGGTCACGATGGCGACCCGGCGCGGCACCAACAACTGGCATGGCACTGCTTACGAGTACTATTATGGGACGAACTTTTCTGCCAACAGCTGGGCAAACGGCCATACGCCCTCAACAGATCCTGCCACCGGCACCACGCGAGGCTTCACGCCACTACCTTCCCGTCATCAGAACCGTTTCGGCGCTTCCGCTGGCGGGCCAGTTCTGCCCTTTAACTTCCTCGGCGGAAAAACCTACATCTTCGGCTTCTACCAAGGTGTTCGCTTTCCCAACATCACTACTTTTGAAAGATCCACTCCCTCTGCCTTGCTGCGAGCTGGCGTCATACAAGTCCAGAACAGCAGTTCGAGCCCAATCACTCTGAATGGCGTTAACTATGCCCCGAACGCATGGATGCCGTTCAATTTGAATCCGGGCCAAGTCACCGTAAACGGTGTCACTTACCAGCCGGCAAATGTATGTGGCACGGCAGGCAATCAGCCATGTGACCCTCGCGGCATCGGACTCAACCCCATCGTGAATCGGATTTGGTCGCAATTCATGCCAGTCGCGAACGACTTCGCTCCGGCTTCAACCGTCGGCGACACGTTCAACACAGTTGGTTATCGCAACACCATCCGATTGCCGCAGAGCGACAACAACTGGGTCGTTCGGTTAGATCATGACTTCGCGAAGAACTGGCACTTCATGGGCAGCTATCGCTACTACAAACTGAGCCAGGCCGATCTTGGTCAGTCCGATGTGGGTGGAATCCTGGGGGGAACCAAGGGTCAATACACTTCGACGCGGAACTTGCCGTCGTATCCTTCGATCATGGTCTTCGGGCTCAACACTACGATTGGCAACAATCTGACCAACGACTTCCATTACAGCTATACCTATAACTGGTGGCAGTGGGGCGATGCAGGAGCTCCTCCGCAGCCAATTGCCGGCCTCGGTGGCGCAGTAGAAATTGGCGGAGAAGTCACCGCGGCTGGAGGCGGTCGTAACGCCTTGATTCCCTACAACGTGAACACGCAGGACGTCCGCACGCGCTTTTGGGACGGCCAGGATCACATGTTCCGCGACGATTTGAATCTGCTGAAAGGCAACCATCTGTTCCAGTTCGGTGGCCTCTATCAGCGGAACTTCGATTGGCACGATCGGAACGACAATGGTCAAGGAACGATGGCCGCGAATGTGTATCAGGTCACCGATGGCGCTGGCATTTCATGGTCCGGCTTCCTGCCGCCCACGAGCATTGTGCCTGCATCGCAGCAAAGCAATTTCCAGACGCTCGCCGCCGATGTGCTTGGAATCGTAAGTCAGCCACAGAGCTTGTACACGCGTGCGGGCTCGGACCTTCATCTGCTTCCCTTGGGTACACACGCACAAGACAAGAGCGTGATTCCGTACTACCAAGGCTACTGGAGCGACACATGGCACATGAAGCCTAGCTTCACGCTTACCTACGGTCTCTCCTACGCGGTAGAAATGCCGCCGTACGAGCAATCCGGAAAGCAGGTGATGCTGGTGGATCAGGGCGGAAATGCGGTCCACATGCAGGATTATCTTGCGCAGCGTAAGAGCGCCGCACTCGCCGGGCAGGTTTATGACCCCGTCCTCGGCTTCGCTCTTGTGAACAATGTCACCGGCGGGCGGAAGTATCCTTACGATCCGTTTTATAAGGGGATTAGTCCGCGTGTCGCCGCAGCTTGGAACCCGCACTTCAGCAGCGGCATCCTTGGGTCAATACTAGGCGACGGCAAGAGCGTTATTCGCGGCGGCTACAGTCGCATTTACGGCCGGCTCAACGGCGTGAACCAGGTGCTGGTACCCCTGCTAGGCACAGGAATCATGCAGGCAGTTGCGTGCGTTGGCGCATCGATGAACGGCCAATGCTTAGGGACGGGCGGAGTAAATCCATCAACTGCGTTCCGAATCGGGACAGATGGACTGGTCGCACCTCTCGGCGGCGCTCCTTCTAATACGCTGGCGCAACCTTACTTCCCAGGCGTTAACGGGAATTTGGCAGCGGCGCCCGGCTCTGGATTGGATCCTGACACGCGACCGAGTGTCAACGACTCGTTCACGCTGTCGATCCAACGCGAGGTTTCGTCAAAACTTTTCATCGAGACCGGCTACATTGGGAAGTTGATCCGCAACGAGTTCCAGGAAATCAACGTGGACGCGGTCCCCTACATGACAACGCTTGGTGGACAGACGTTCGCGAATGCTTACGGCAACCTCTATACAGCCATTTGCGGACTGAATGTGCAGGTGTGCCCTGCTGCAAACGTAAGCACACCTTCACCGCAACCGTTTATTGAACAGGCGCTAGGTGGACCAACTTCTAACTTCTGCAAGGCAGCTTCCAGTTGTACCGCTGCGCTGATTGCAGCACAACGCTCTCTCATTGCCTCCAATCGCGTTTACGAGCTGTGGAATGCAATGGAGACCTCAACCTCATGGCAGCTGGGCAGGACCAATCCGGGAATGAATCCTCCCGGTGGATGCGCTGCGAACGTTATCGTTTGCCGTCAGTTCCAGGCATTTGAGTTTGATACCAGCAACGGTTGGGGCAATTACAATGCCTTGTTCGCGACGGCGACTTTCCGTGATTGGCATGGAATCACTGCGCGCTCGAACTTCACCTGGGGACGATCTTTCGGTACCGGCGGAGAAGTTCAGGCTCGCAGCACGCGTACAGTTCTCGATCCGTGGAATCTGGAAAGCGAATATGGACCGAACGGATTTGACGTAAAGTTCATCTATAACGTCGCTCTCAACTACCAGCCCTCGTTTTATAAAACCCAGCAGGGGATCTTAGGACACTTGCTCGGTGGCTGGTCGATCTCACCGTTATTCACGGCACAGAGCGGCTTCCCATTGAATGTAGTCCAGCAGGATGGTTCCGGAACCAGCACCAGCCGCGAAGCTTTTGGACAATCGGATCCAAGCCAAAGCTCGATTTACAACGTAGTGCTGACGAATGGCAGCTTCAACGCCGGCAATTCGCTCCACTACTTCACGAGTTCACCTACGGGTACAGTGGGGACAACAGCAACCTCCAAGGGCGTCACCGGCACATCCACGGAGTGGCTCAACATGTTCGGCGATCCTACTGCCGCTTACGGCCAGTTCCGTAGGCTCATTTTGGGAGTCGACGAGCGTGGCAATGGCTTTGGCATTCTTCGCGGCTTCCCGCGTTGGAACCTTGACATGACGGTAACGAAAGACATCCGCGCAACCGAGCGCGTCGGTCTTACCTTCACAGCGATGATGACCAACGTGCTAAACCACTTCCAACCAGACGATCCGTCTATGAACCTGAACAGTCCGGCAACCTTTGGTCGTGTCAGTGCTCAGGCAACCGGATACGACTCGCGTCAAATTGAGTTCGGTTTGCGTTTGCGGTGGTGAGAATTCAGCTCTAAAAAAGGAGGGCTGGTTGGCCCTCCTTATTTTTTTTCGAATTAGAACTCGTGACTGGTGCGGCTTACTTCAAAGTCGTGATCGTGGCTTACGATCCGCTGCTTTTGTACGAGATATTCGTCCACCAGCACCGCAACCAGCGCTGCGGTTGGGACCGCAACCAGTGCTCCGAGAATCCCGGCCAAGGCACCTCCAATCATCAAGGCTGTAATGACACCAAGCGGAGGCAAATCGATCGTGCTTTTCATGATTCGCGGCGTTAGAAACGCGTTTTCCAGCTGATAGTAGACACCATAAAAGATGAGCACCCCTAGCAGCTTATGCCAAGAGTCGAACGCGGCTACAACGCTGGCCAAACCCAATGAAGTAAGAGCTCCCACAACGGGAACAACGTTCGCCAGAGCCGCAAACGCGGCCAGCACGTAGTAGTACTTCACATGCATCAGTCCAAATACAACGAAACTGCACACCCCGATGCTCATCATCAATGCGCCCTGACCTACTAGCCAATGGCGCAGCCGTTCTTCGGCTCGTAGCAAGGTACGCGATAGCCGCTCGCGTTGATCAAGCGGGAATAACGTAATAGCCCACGTGAAGACGGTCTCGCCGTCGATGATGAAATACGAAGTCAGGACAATGCCAGTGAACAGACCGAAGAGGCTGCCTGCCAGGCCAGTGAAAAATCCGAATGCACCGCCGGAGGCCGCAGCGATGTAGTCATCGATCTTACTTATGTCTATGCTTTCCACAAATGGCACGTTACGCGCGCGATTCGCAAGTTCTGCCAGACGCTTAGGCCATTCTGAAGCCATTGAGCGTGCATCGTGAAAGATCGGGGGCAGTGCGAAAACCAGGAACAGCGTCAATACCGTTGCCAGACCTACAATCAAAATTAACAGCGCAATCCCGTGTCCAGGACGCCACTTGCGGATGTGAATGCGCGCGATGAGCTGGATCAGCGGCGACAGCACAACCGCGAAGAGAGCGCTTACGTAGATGAGCAACAGCATGTGCCGGACTACGTATGCAGCGTAGAGTCCTCCGATGACCGCGATCGTAAAGAGAATGTCGGCGCGGCGGTTAGGAATGGGATGGAGAACGGGAGACATACGTATCGGATGATCGGGTGATCGAGTCATTAGGCGAAGTAAATGAATACTCCGATTTCCGATCACGTTAGGCGCCCTGATCATTCGCGATCTTACTTCACCCGATCACCCGATGACCCGATCACCCGATTCTTCTTAGTCTCGCACGACCTCCAAGCCCGAGGCTGAGGCCGCCATTCTTATGACCTTTTTTTGATCGTCCATATAAATGAGCAGGTTGCTGTCGTCACTGTGGAGGCGGAAGCTGGTGCATTCTACATCCTTCCCTTTCAACGAAATCTTTTCCTTGCCTTTGAAATCAACCGTCACCACCTCCGACGCGTGCTGAGTAGGTATCAATACGCCAAATTGCAGCGGAGCGGAATTGCAGCTCAATCCCTCCGGCTTCGAAGTACACCCCATCGCTAGGTAACGCCAAATCAGGATCTCCCGATGCAGGAAGAAGTTGTCATCGAGAATTGGAGTCGAGTGTGGCATGAGGTGCGGCACATTGAATGACTTTTGGTTTGAGCCCGTGTTGATGACTTCGCTCAGAAACTCGTCCTTCGGCACGACGGAGAGCTCGGCCTTCGTCGGTTTGTCCTGCTGCCATCCGTAGCGGATAATTTCTCCACGGTCGGTAAGTTCCATTTCAGAACGCTGGAGTGAACCGTCCTCAACCTTCAGTTCAGATTTTGCCGTGCTTCCACCGGATCGCTGTTCGATCTTGAAGGTCTCGGTCGCCACACGCCGGCCATTCACAAAAACTCCAAAGCTACCCGAGTCGATGACCTGTGAACTTGGAGCCTTTGCCTCCAATGCGCACGCGATCGTCATCATCATGACGAATGAAGTAAACGCCAATTTCATTCAGCCTCCTGATTTCCTGGACTCAACTGCAACGTCGAAGCAATCTCCTGGGCCACCGCAAGCGGCGTCTTTCCGTCTGTCCGCACTGCGACATGCGCGGTACGATAGAAAGGCAATCGCTCCTCATACAAAAGAGTAATCTGCTCGCCGTCCTGCAGAAGCGGACGATAACCGGGCGCCGAGGCACAACGGCGCAACGCCTCTTCCAGGCCTACGTCCAGATACACCACAGAGGCGGAATGGTCGCGGATAATTTGCCGGACTGCTTCCTGCACGAAGGCACCGCCACCCAGAGCGATAGCGGCCGGCTCGTCTCCGAGCGATTCGAGAAGCTCCCGCAAGAATTGAGCTTCTAACTTGCGAAAAGCCGACTCACCCCGCTCAACAAAAAGCGCTGGAACTGTCCGACCGGTGCGCCCCTCGATGAGCGCGTCAAGATCATAGAAAGACCAGTTCAACACCCGAGCGAGTTCCCTGCCCACAGTAGTCTTGCCGGCTCCCATGAATCCGACGAGGACAACTAACTCCGCTTCGCTCGTCATAGCCAGGGTTCCACAGCTTTCACAGCTCAGCTAACCGTCGAAGACCACAGCTTTTATTCGCTTCTCGGCCGGATTCTACCACCGAAGTTCAGCACAAAAGGGAACCGGCGGGAGTACCTGCGAAGGTGCACCTTCGTAATCCAATCGGAGGATCGGCGGATTGGGGGATTGGGGGAAGTGAACAGCTGCGAGGCGTTTGAGTGAATGAGAGGATCTAGAAGCCCGGTGCCGCGATTTTGGAAATATCTTGTAAAGCTGAGAAGAAATCTATTTCACCCGATCACCCGATGACTCGATCACCTGATTGCCTACTTCAGCTACTTTTTTTTTTCCGGCGCTTTGCGCCTTAGCTTGTGGCCGAACGAGGCCTTCGCGCTCCAGGGAATCCTGGATGTTGTCCCAGACCTTGGGACTGGGATCACGAAGAGGCAGAAGCAGCTTCGCCTGATCAGCGATGTAACGCAGATCCTGTACCAGATCGGTACAGATGGGGCAGCTCTTCAGGTGCTCCATCTCGGTCGCGTGGCCGCCGCTCTCGAAAATATAGGGCAGGACTTCCTGAAACTCGGCGCACGTCATTTTCTTACGTTCTCCGCCGCTCATCGGCGCACCGCCTTTTCTGCCTTGCTCTGCTTCAACAGATCGCGGAGTTTCATTCGTGCCTTGTGCAGTTGCGACTTGCTATTGCCGATGGAACATCCCATCATCTCCGCGATTTCATTGTGCTCATATCCTTCGATGTCATGCAGCACAAAAATGATGCGATACCCCGGTGGCAGATTCTCGATTGCGCGCTCCAGATTGACACGGTCAATCGAGCCGGCGAGCACGTTGTCGCGAGCGCCAATATCCTTTTTGGGACCGTCTTCCTGCTGCGGCTCCAGCGTCTCTTCCAACGAAACTTCGGGTAACCCTTTCTTTCGCAGGTGCATCAGCACAACGTTCACCGAGAGCCGATGCAACCAGGTGGAGAATGCCGATTCACCGCGAAATGTGGCAATTTTGCGGTAAAGCTGAAGGAACGCCTCTTGCGTGAGATCCTCAGCTTCGGCGGTATTTCCCGTCATTCTGAGACACAGAGAATACACGCGGCGCTTGTGCAGTCCATAGAGCTGCTCAAAGGCGTAAGCGTCTCCACCTTTTGCCTGCTCGATGGCTTCAGCTTCGCTGAATCCGGAAGCTGAGGCCCTCTTGCCCGATGCTCTTGGCTGCTGGGCTGCTTTTTCCTTTAGCGGTGCTGTTGGCACTGTGATGGAATCTGCCCTCCAAATCTTCGATGCGCCGGAGCTGCTGCCTGTTGTATCAGCTTGCAACGATTGAAGATACCTGTGGAAATTTCCAGACCTCGGTTGCCATATCCTCAGATTCTGCCCGAAATTGGCAAGTTCTGCGCAGAGGCAGGGAAATAACATGGATTCGCAAAGATTCGATCCAACGTCGCGATAATAGGGAGCTTCCATGCATTTCCGTCAGCTCGAAAACACTTATCAGCATTCCTCAGGGATCTCAGAAATTCAAAACGGGTTCTCTCTCGCGGCTTACTGGCGCCTGCAAGGCGCAGACGGTGGCACCTTGTTATAGTCAAAGTAGTGGAACGGGTCACCCGCAGTCCGGAGTCAGAGAAAACTGTCGCAGTCTGATCCTCATCGTTCGCTCTTCTGGATGTTCGTCTCTTTCTTGGGCATTTCGATTCCGAAAGAAGGCCAAGAGAGGCGGGCCCTGCTGATGCTGATTATCGGAGTAATACTGCTCCTCCTTTTTGTAGCTGTGGGAATGTTAACGCTCTTCCGGTTCTGGTGAACCGGGACTAAACCAACGCGATCCGATGGATGAACGATTAGCAGGGATCACTCGCCAAACGTCAACGTCCTTCATTGCTCTGCCCCTTCGGCATCTTTATGATGGATCGTTCGGCTTCTACCATGTCGTAAACGCCCGGAATAGGCAGGCATCAGGAACTCATGTGCGCTGAGAAGAACAGCAAGAGCGGCCCTCGAATTCTGGCCGAAAGTCCTATCTGCGACACATTCGAAGGACGCCACCCCTCGCCTGCAGAGAAGGAATGGGCAGAGAAAACGCTGCTGCCTGCGCTGGAGAAGGCTCCAGAGCAGCCGATCGGCGCGCGCTCTGGAGTCAATCTCGAGGGAAACGGCGATGCCCGCTTTACAACCATTTCGGGAATGCCGGTGCGGCGACTCTACACGCAGGCTGATTTGCCTGAAGATTGGAGTGCGGAAAAATATTTAGGCTTTCCTGGACATTCGCCGTATACACGCGGAATCCACGCCTCTGGCTATCGCGGCAAGCTCTGGACGATGCGCCAATTCTCCGGCTTCGCGTCGCCAGAGGAGACGAATCAGCGCTACAAATACCTACTTTCTCACGGAGGCGGCGGACTCTCTGTCGCCTTCGATCTGCCTACGCTCATGGGATTCGATTCCGATGCGGTGGAGAGCGAAGGCGAAGTTGGCAAATGCGGCGTCGCCATCGATTCGCTTGAGGATATGGAGATCCTCTTCAACGGCATCGATCTCGAGAAGACCACGGTCTCGATGACCATCAATTCGCCTGCCTCGGTATTGTGGGCAATGTATCTCGTGGTCGCGGAGAAGCAAGGCGCCGATTGGAAGAAAGTTTCGGGGACAATTCAAAACGACATCCTGAAGGAATACATCGCGCAGAAGGAATACATCTATCCGCCCGCTCCTTCCATGCGCCTGGTGATCGACACCTTCGAGTTTGGTACGCACTTCACACCGAAATTCAACACGATTTCCATTAGCGGATATCACATCCGTGAGGCTGGATCGACTGCCCTGCAGGAACTCGCGTTCACGATTTACGACGGAGTCGAATACGTTGAATGGGCTCGGCGCCGTGGATTGAACATCGATGAATTCGGACCTCGACTAAGCTTCTTCTTTAATTCACATAACGACTTCTTTGAAGAGATCGCAAAATTCCGCGCCTCACGCAAGATCTGGTGCCAGCTCATGAAGGATCGCTTCGACGCGAAGAATGCGCGCACCTGGCTGATGCGTTTTCACACTCAGACTGCCGGCGTATCTCTCACAGCACAACAGCCGCTGAACAACATTGCGCGAACAGCCATCCAGGCTCTCGCTGCTGTTCTGGGCGGAACGCAGTCGCTGCACACAGACAGTTACGACGAGGCGCTTGCGCTTCCCACGGAAGATGCAGCTCGCATAGCCCTGCGGACACAACAAGTGATCGCGTATGAATCTGGAGTAGCGCAAACAGTCGATCCGCTGGGCGGTTCATACTTCGTCGAGAGGCTGACGCTCGATATGGAGAAAGGAGCTTTTGACTACTTCAACAAACTCGACGCGATGGGCGGCATGGTGAAGGCTATCGAGCGCGGATATCCGCAAAGAGAAATTGCCGAGGCCGCTTATCAGTATCAACGGGCGGTCGAGAATAAGGAGAAGCTCATCGTCGGAGCCAACGAATTTGTCATCGAAGAAACTCCTCCCAAGATCCTCTACATCGACCATCGGGAAGTAGCGAGTCACCAGACGAAGAAGCTCGATGCCCTGAAGGCGCGTCGCTCAAACGAAGAAGTCAAGCGCAGCCTCGATGCGCTCAAGAAAGCCGCTGCGCAGGATCCTGTGGTGAAAGCCGACGGGAGAATGTCCGACGCGAATACAATGCCGTACATCATCGATGCAGTGCGCGCCTACGCAACTGTGGGTGAAATCTGCAATGCGCTGCGCGAAGTATACGGCACTTACGAGGAAGTGAGCGTCACGTAGGAAGCTTGCAATAGGCAATAGTCGAAAGCTGACTTATTTCTTATGGTCTCTTGCCTATTAGCTGTTCCCTGCCGTAAAACTTTGCTCATGAAAATCCGGTCGGTCTTTGTCTTCGCGCTTCTTTCCTGCTTCGCTGCTACGGCAGCTGACCTCCCACAGAAAAAAGAAGTTCATGGACGAAACGGAATCATCCTCCCGCCTCCGCCGCCGACAGAAGCCAAGCCCATAACCGATACCGTTTCGGGACACTCTCTCACCGATCCGTATCGCTGGCTCGAGGATCAGAACAGCCCAGAGACGCGGGCGTGGATCGTCGCTCAGACGCGCTATACGCAGCAATATTTGTCGCAGGTGAAGATCAGGCCGGAGATCGTTAACCGTCTCACGGAATTGGAGCACATCGAGACGATCGGAATTCCAACTGAGCGCAACGACACCTATTTCTATAACAAGCGTCTACCCGACGAGAATCAGGCGTCGATTTACATTCGCAAAGGTCTGCACGGCAGTGACGAGCGGCTGATTGATGCGACGAAGCTGAGCGCCGATCAGAATACGTCAGTTCACATTAGCGACGTTTCTAAAGATGGTTCGCTCCTCGTCTACGGAGTGCGTGAAGGCGGGGCTGACGAACAAACCGTCCACCTGATGCATGTAAGCAGTCGCAAAGACCTTGCCGATGTGCTTCCGCGCGCCCGCTACAGCGGCGTAAGCCTGGCGCCGGATAAGGAGGGACTGTACTACGCCAAGTACGAACCTACCGGCACGATCGTGTACTACCACAAGGTAGGCACCCCGTTAGAGTCGGATGAACTTGTCTTCGGCAAGGAATATAAAGGAGAAAAATTCGGACAAATGGAGTTGATCTCTCCCGAGATCACAGAAAATGGCCGCTACCTACTCATCGCCGTCGGACACGGCGTCCCCGCTAAGCGGGTTGACATCTACGCTAAGGATCTGCGAAAGGCGGATTCCGAACTGCGGGAAGTCATCCATGGCATCGATAGTCGTTTCACGCCGGTGAACTATGAAGATGACCTTTATGTGCTGACCGACTATGAGGCGGAGAACTATCGCGTCGTGAAGATCAGCATGAAGGATCCGGCTCCGGACAAGTGGCAGGTCATTGTTCCCGAAAGCAAAGATACTATTTCGGGAATCTCAATTGTCGGCGGGAAGTTGTTCGTGACTGGTCTGCACGATGTCGTCACTCAGACGCGCATCTTTACCCTCGATGGCAAACAAACGGGCACCATTCAGTACCGCGATTTGGGCTCTGCCAGTGACGTCTTTGGGCGCGAGGATTCCAGGCACGGGTTTTACACCTTTGACTCATTCAATATTCCTCCGGCTGTCTATCACTACGACGTGTCCACAGGAAAAGTCGAAGTCTTCGCGAAACCCAAGGTCCCATTCAACTCCGAGGCCTACGAAGTAAAGCAGGTCTTCTACAACTCGAGAGACGGCACACGCGTGCCGATGTTCATCTCTTCCAAAAAGGGACTGAAGCAGGATGGAAGCGTGCCTACGCTGATGTATGCCTACGGGGGGTTCCTACTTTCGCAGACCGCGCATTGGAATCCCGAGTATGCGTGGTGGATGGAGCAAGGCGGATTCTATGCTCAACCTAATTTGCGCGGCGGAGGCGAGTACGGCGAAGCCTGGCACAAAGCCGGCATGTTCGAGAAGAAGCAGAACGTCTTTGAGGATTTCTTCTCGGCTGCAGAATACCTTATTGCGAACAAGTACACCTCGCCTGCGCGGCTGGCTATTCGTGGACGCTCCAACGGCGGTTTACTGATGGGTGCCGCGCTCACGCAACGTCCGAATCTGTTTGGTGCGATCTGGGTCGGATATCCCCTGCTCGACATGATTCGCTTCCACAAGTTCCTCGTCGGGCGCTGGTGGACTTCGGAATACGGATCGGCGGAAGAACCTCACCAGTATGCGTATCTGATCAAGTACTCGCCGTATCAGAACGTGAAGGCGGGGACGAAATATCCGGCGATCATGCTGAACACTGGCGATTCAGATACACGTGTCGCTCCGCTGCACGCTCGCAAAATGACGGCCCTGCTGCAAGCGGAAGATGGAAGCGATCGTCCAGTGTTGCTGCACTACGAGACTAAAGCGGGGCACAGCTCGGGAATATCGATTCAGCAGCTGGTTAACGACACGGCAGATGAGTTGGCTTTCTTGTGGAACGAAACGACTGGGAAGTAGAGAGAGGACATAGGTCCGGTCCATTAAGGTTACGTGCTTCCGGCCGCCCTCGGCCGGGCACGTGGAAACGTCGTGAGTGAGTAATTCCGCAATCCAATTCAAATCAAGAAATCGCCCGAGCAAACAGTCACGAAGTTCGATAACGTGCTCGGCCGAGGGCGGCCCGAAGCGCGTAAGTTAGCGGCAATGAAGCCGATGCCCTTCCTAACACTCTCAGGGATGGATTCTCGCCGTCCATCCACCGCCTGGTGCTAACTTGATGGTAAGCTTGCTTCCCTTCCCTACTTGAGTGGTCGTCTTCTTGTAGTCGCTGGCAAGCTTGTCGGCGTTCACTCCATCCTGGTACGCGTCCATCGTGAAACTTCCTTCAGGCAGGAAAGACAAATCAATGTCCAAGCTGCGAGGAGTCCAATCTGTCATTGCGCCGATGTACCAATCCTGTCCATTCCTTCGGGCCACGACGACGTAATCCGCGATTTTTGCGTCGAGCACTCTGGTCTCGTCCCACTCAGTTGGGACTGCAGCAAGAAATTGCATCGCTTCAGGCTCACGCAGGTAGCTCGTGGGACTATCTGCCAGCATCTGTAGGGGGCCCTCATACACGACATACATTGCGAGCTGATGGCAGCGCGTACCCAACGACATCGGCTGCGCAAAGATTGGAGCAAAACTCGCCTTCGACGCGTTGCGCATGGCTCCTGGCGTGTAGTCCATGGGGCCAAGAAACATACGCGTGAAGGGCAACGTGACGTTGTGCTCCGGCTCCGCTTCGGCGCTCCACTTGCTCCACTCCAGCCCGCGCACTCCTTCCGCATTGATCAGGTTGGGCCAGGTGCGCGTCATCGAAGCAGGCTTTTGGTCTCCATGGAAATCCACTAGCATCTTCCTCTTGGCGCTTTCGATACATACTTTGCGATAAAAGTTCATCACGAGCTGATCGCTGCGCTGCATGAAATCTACTTTGATGCCCTTAATCCCCCATTTCTCGTACTGATCGAGCGCGGGAATGAGTTGATCGTCTAGTGTCTTCCACACAACCCAGAGAATGACGCCTACATTCTTCTGTTTCGCGTAGGCAGTCACTTCCTCCATGTCGATTTCGGGAACCACAGAGAGCACGTTACCCAGCTTGTACCAGCCCTCGTCGAGGATTACATAGGGAATCTTGTACTTCGCCGCGAAGTCGATGTAGTACTTGTAAGTCTTGGTATTGATTCCCGATTTGAAGTCGACACCAGCGATGTTGTTGGCATTCCACCAGTCCCATGAAACTTTCCCGGGTTTGATCCATGAGGTGTCCTGCAGTTGCGATGGCTTCTCGAGCAGCCACACCAGTTGGTTCGTGAGCAAATCGCCGTCTTTTTCCGCGATGCCAATCACTCGCCACGGGAAAGTTCGTGTACCCGAAGTGACGGCGATGTAGTCAGCACTCTCGACCACCTTGACGTCGCGGTCGCCTTCCAGCTTTTCCTTCAGCGGATAGGGAGGGAAAGCTGCAGCCAGCCCGTTTCCATTCGTGCCGCGCAACCACATTCCGGGATAATCCTCGACGTCGGACTCGGCGATCGCGATTTTTGTGCCTCCTTCATCAACCACAGCCGGCAGCGTCGCTAACGAAGCAGGACTGATTCCACTCAGAAAGTCTGGCAGGTATTTTCGTTCGTTATGGGAAAAGAAGCTGTCTTCCTGCGGATAATACACGATGAAATTCGCAGGGAAATTCCAGTTGTCCTTCTCGCCGTAGATCCTCACTTGCCGTGTTGGCAACGAAGTCTCCAGCCGATAGGCGACTCCTTCGTTATAGGCACGGAAGACGACGGCATATTCGCCCGACATGCTGAGATGCAGCTCTTTGTAGTTCTCGCGAATCTGCGCAAATTTCTGGCGGACTGCCGGCTTGATTACCTGATCGGAGGCGCGCTCCTTCAAATCAATCACCTTGGGTTGCGGACCCAGCTTTTTGTGGTCGATGTCGAGAGAAAACGTGCTGTTCTCAAGCAGAGTTCTGCCACCTAGAAGCACGTCGTACTGGATTGCAGCGCTAGCGCGGATTCTGACTTGGATACGATTGTCCGGCGAACGCAATTCGAAACTTGTTTGTGCCGCCGTGGATGCAGAAAACCATAATGCGAATACCGGGAATAAAATTGCAGATCTGGCTAGAAACTCCGCAGCGCTTCGGCAAATGCTCATTGGTATTGGTCCCTCGCAGCTATAGTCATCCCTAATCACGGTTCCACAGCATTACCTTCGACTTCAACAACAACCACCGTCGCCATCGGGTCCGAAATGGGACGGGCCAGAACGAGTTGTCGTTTGCCACCTTCTTCCTTGATCTCAACCGGTTTGCCATCGGCGAGCTGATAGGCTCGCTTGATCGTGTTCTTCATTGGAGGGAGTTCAAAGGGAACGCGCGGCTCCTGAAAGAAGGTGAAGTACACTTTTCCCGGCTTCGTAGTTGCCCGCCATTCATTGTGCGCAAGCACGAGTGCTTGGCCGCGCAGGTCTTTAGTCCCGCGACTACTGGGCTCGCCCACTTCGTCGCCCCACGGAGATGGTCCCGCCCCGTACACCGCCTCGCCATTGAGCTTCAGCCAGCGCCCCACAGTGCGCAGATTGTCTTGGCTCGCTTGTGGAATCACTCCGTTGGCCATCGGCCCGACATTGAGAAGATAGTTGCCACCCTTGCTGATGATGTCGATGAGTTTGAAAGTGATCTCGCCGGGAGACTTCCAGTCCTGGTCGTCTTTGCGAAATCCCCAAGTGTGATTTGTAGTGGCAGGAACTTCCCAATATTCAGACTGCACGCCTGACGGAATCACGTTATCGCCCGTCGATACATAGTCTCCGGCCGCGCCAAGGCGACCATCGATCAATGTCTTTGGTTGGGTAGTCCGTAGAATCCCGGCAAAACGTTGTGCGCGCTCGGGGGTCATCATGCGCGGTGTATCGAACCAAATGAGCGCGACCGAACCGTAGTTGGTGAGTAGCTCGCGCACCTGTGGCTCGGCCTTGCCGCGAAGATATCCGTCGTAATCCTTGAGCTCCTTCTTATCGGGTCCCTGATCGGCACCGAAATCCCAGTCATTGCCCGCACCGCCTGGCTCATGCCAGTCTTGCGATTGCGAGTAATAGAAGCCGAGCGGCATTCCACGCTTTTGGCAGGCTGTAGCGAGCTCTTTAAGGATGTCGCGATGGAAGGGCGTTGCGGCCACAACGTTGTAGCGGCTGACCTTGGAATCAAACATGGCAAAACCATCGTGGTGCTTCGAGGTAATCACGATGTACTTCATGCCCGCATCCTGGGCGAGCTGCACCCATGCATCTGCGTCGAACTTCACTGGATTCCACTGCTTTGCCAGTTGTTCATACTCCTTCACCGGAATGTGAGCGCGGTTCATAATCCATTCTCCCAATCCGGGAATCTGTTTCCCTTTCCACTCGCCACCGGGAATGGCGTAGAGTCCCCAATGAATGAAGAGGCCGTACTTGGCCTCTTTGAACCAGGCAAGTCGCGCCTGCTTCGCCTCGGGCGAGTCGGGATCAGGCGCGCCGATTTGCGCCGAAACTGCACTAGTGCGACCGGCAAGCAGCGAGAAAGCGACCAGGAGAAGGAGATAACGTTTCATGGCTGCCCATCTTAACAAGACGAGCTGAGAGCACATTTCATTAGGCAAGAAGCAGCGATCTCGCGCTTTGCAGATTAGACGCAGCCATTCCTCCAAGCATATCGACATGCGAGTTGTCCGAAGGACCTGCTGGACAGCAACGCTCGAAATTAGCTGGAGCTTGGCAAACCAACAGCCGCGCGGCGCGTATCCGACCCTGCATACGCCAAATTTAGGAGGGTTCTATGCATTTGCTCTGGTGGATCATCGTCGGGTTGATCGCTGGCTGGGCGACTGGAAAGATTATGCGCGGCTCAGGATATGGTCCTCTAATGGACATCGTTATTGGTATTGTTGGTGCAGTTGTGGGCGGCTGGATCATGCGCGCTCTCGGCTTTTCAGGCCAAGGTGGCATGCTTTATACCATACTCGTTGCGATCCTCGGCGCCGTCATTTTGACTTGGGTGTTCCGTCTTGTGACGGGAAGTGGACGACCGAGCGGAAGCGGCGGGCTTCGCAAGGTGGCTTGATGCACTTTCCTCTTGCCTCGGGCGAGAGCCCCGCTCGTTGAGCGGGGCTCTGGCTTACTCAGGCTGCATTTTCTTCCTCGCTTGCTGGGCGATTCTCGCTGGAGATGTGCGCATTTCCTTGCTGTTGAATTCGCAGCTCCTCGTGCTTGACCAGTTTGGGAAATTCGCTGTGACTCTCCGATTTTTCGACGCCGAACCTTCACGATCTCTGAGATCACGGCTTCTTTCCGAATAATCACGCGTTCCTTACTGACTGGAATGCGCAGCTCGCTTTGGCATTTGGACTTGTCGGATAAGCCCCAGTTCCCCAAGTCGCAATTGGTTGCGGTGATTGAGAGTGTTGAATGCCTGCGCAATGCCTTCCAGCTTCACGCGGTCAGTGAGCGCGAACTCTCGGCTCACTCTAGTGTTGAGAGTGAAAGAATCGAAACCGATGCCGGCGTTGCGACCAATCACGGCTCCGGCTAACGCTTCTGTGCACGGATTTGTATCGACACGTGTGAAACCAGGGGCACAAGGACGTTGTGAAGTCGCTTGCCGCGTGTTTGTGCCTGTAATTATGTTGAACGGGAGAGCTGAGTAGTACTGAAGTATTCCATTCAATTTCCAGCCGTGAGTGAGATGGTCGACGAAGCCATGAGCCGCAGAGGCGGGCGAGTTCAACATGGCATTGAAGACGACTCTATGCCGCTGATCATCGTCTGAGCGGCTGCGATCCTGGCGCAGGCTTAAGTTATTGATCGGCGAACTGAAAAAGAATTCTCCGAGATTGTCGATGGCTTTGGAAAACGTGTACGACAGCCGCATCGACACCCAATGACGCTGGACGCCGCAAGTAAGAAACTTCCAGTCCGTCATAGTACGAGTCGAACGTGGAACTATAGGGCTTGATATTGCCACGCGTCGGATCGGGACGGCTCCCATCAGGATTGATGTTCGTATTAATGGCCGCGATGAGATCGATGCCGCGAACATGCTGATAGCTGAAGCTTAGCGAACCAATGGAAGAGATCTGCTGCTCAACTTCCAGGCTGGCCTGCTGCGCATATGGACTCTGAATACTGGGATCCATTGTCGTGAAGTTTGGTCTGCTGATCCCTGGCGAAGCGCTGGCAACCGCGGGAAATACGGGAGCGCCGGCGTCCGTCGGAGAGAACGAAAAGCTGAGGAACCGCGCTTGTGCAGGGTCGATCGTGTTGTTTGCCGAGAGTAATGCGTTCGCTAGAGGCCGTAATGGGATACGGTCGTAGAACAGTCCATAGCTCGCGCGCACGACAGTGCCTCGATTTGGGAAGGGTGACCAGGCTATGCCGATACGCGGCGTGAGATTGTTGGTGTCGGTATTGATCGCTTGCAGCCATTGCAAATCGTACCGGATACCAACATTCAGCGTCAGTGCAGGTCGAACCTTCCATTCATCTTGAAAATAGAAACCCATATTGGGATTGCTTTGGTGAATTACCGGAGTGCCGAAGTTCTGGCTATATCCCTGCGAGTTATACGTTCCGGTGAAAAAGGTCGCCAGCGATGAAAAATTGTAGGAGCCACGAAGCGATTGCGGGAACGTGATGGTATCGTCATTGTAAAGAAAATCACTCCCGGTTTTTAGTGTGTGTGCTCCCCGTTGCAAAACCAGGTTATCGACAAACTCCCCCAAATAATTCAGCCGTCCCGTTGGTGAGGAAGTTGACCTTCCGAAGATCGCCACGCCTGAGGTAGATTCTGAATTTCCGGTTCCAGGACTGTCTGGCCGACCTGACTTCGGTTTGCCTCAATCATCGCTGGCTCGCTCGTTACCTCAATGCTGGTAGCAGCCGATGCCAGCGCGAGCTGCAACGTCAGGTCGAACGCTGAGCCGACGGTGAGCCGAATCTGTCGGGAGCTCTCGGCGAAGCCACTGGCTTGCGCGCTGATGCGATATTGACCGACTGGAAGATACGGAATTCGGAATCGGCCTTGCTCATCGGCCTGAACGGTATAGATCTGATTGGTGGCAACAGCAAGTGCCTTTACTGTGCTGTTCGGAACAACTGCGCCGCTCGGATCAAGAACGCGGCCAGTCACCGACGCGCTGGCCAGCGTCTCCAGCATGGACCGTTACAGGAACAATTAGGACCGAAAGCAAGGTAACTTCCGCCAGATGACGGATGAATCGAAGCATGACTATCTCCTGCATTTCTGGCAACAAAAGATTGCAGGTCAAGAGATCACAGCCTAGGACTGAGCGAACGGGTGGAATGCAAAGCAGTTCGTTCTGGTCCTGCAACCCCAATCGAGGCTTAGCCCTGACAACTCGACACAACTCGGTTGCTAGGAGAGAGGAGAAGGTGGGCCACGCTTGTGATGAGTGCGCGCATCGCTCACCACATAATCGATGACAGCCTGGACTGGAGCGCGGCGATAGGAGAGCAGTTGCTGGAAGTTCTGTACAAGCCCAGCCGGATGATACTCGTCTGCTCGCCATTGAAGAATAAACGCCCGATAGGGGCAGGGCTGCTGCCTCTGACCGATCATAGGCACGGAACCAGGAGGTTCTGACTGCATCGCCGCACAATGGTGCGCACCCAGCCGCCTGCAGCAAATCGGCAACGGGTCCGTCGCAGCGCCCTGCGCGAAGGACATGGCAAAGGGAAGCTCCATTGCCAAAAGCAGCGTTATGGTGAGGGTGCGACGCATAACCCAAGTACAGAAGCAAGATACATCCTGAAAATCTGAACAGCAAGAACTGAACTGCAGATTTAAGGGATCAACGATAACGCGCTCTCGATCGTTGTTTTTGACAGCTCCCAAAGATCCGTTCTCAATTGCGACTCATCGCGATGAACTCAGCTCAGCGTATAGGCTATCCATCCTTAGCTTAATGGTTGTTGACTGCTGTGTGACGGCTACCACAGGCTGAAAATCTTATTGAGGTGAACAACGCGGGAAGCCGACGCAGCATCAACTCTCCTGCACCACTGCGCGCGGTGGTGAAGTATGCTGCCGCATCGCGCTCCGCGGGGCCCAGGAGCCCAATACCATGCCTGCCGACCGGATCGTTTTGAGCGTAAAAGCCTCCATTGCCATTAGAAGGCAAGCCGAAACCAACCCAGCTGAGTGCTTCGAACTCTTGTTTGACAGCAAGGCGCAAGCACTTCCTCCCGGAGCAAGAGCCTCCGCAGTGCGCGGACGACAATTGCTATACAGGATTGGTTCGGTTTACGTCGACATCCAGCTCGACAAGAACGGCGATTCAGACCGGGTATTGCTTGTCGGCCAAATGCTAGATAGCGCCAGGCCCGGACATCCGATGGCCGGGATTCCAGTGGCGCTGCACGAACGAGGGCGGAGCATTGCCCATACGGTAAGCAACGATAACGGTGAATTTCACCTCGAATTTATTGCGAAGAATGATCTAAGACTCTGCCTGGCAATGGACCGCAGACATCCTGTGCACCTCCCAATCACGAATTTGGAGGCGCCATCAGGTGCTGATTCTTCCAGCAAGAGCCAAGACACGAGTGCAGGTGCAGATTCGATAGCCCAGCACGCTTAGAGATGAGATTAGAGCCTGCAGACTTATTTGGATCCCACTGCGGCTCTTGTTCCCCAGAAGAGGTGGAGGCACGTTGCAAGCATGAAGGACAGAGCCATTGATCGTAATGCAGTAATAACTAGTCTTCACATCGCGTTCTTTTGTCTGGTACTCACTGCCGCCTTGGACACTGGGTTCGCGGCCGTGACCGGATCGTTGCGGCTAGACACACAGTTGATCCGCGGAACACCAACTCCGTCTCCGGCGCGATTCATCGTCCGCGATCTCCAAGGCATATCGGACATTAGCCTCACGTGTTCGCAATTGGGCTGCCAGGTGATGCAGAACATTGGTGATCCTGATGGTCAGCTTTTCGTCGTGCAGAGTTCCGGAGTAGTTAGCTCTGCTTTATTTCTCACTCAATTACTATCCGCTAGTGGCGTGAGTAGCGCGGAACCGGATCAGACGGGAAATACTCCGCCAGCGCGCGTGGCTGGCTGGCCGTGGTATGCGAGTGACAGGACGCCCGTCCCATATTTCGGCGCAACTGTTTGGGAAGGATATCTGCTACAAACTCCCAATCAAATTGTTCGCACTGCAGACACCCAGTCCGCATTTGGCGTCAGTGGCTCGGGAACCGCCGTGGCCTTGATTGATACAGGTATCGATCCGAATAATACAATCCTCGCTCCCCATCTGGTTTACGGCTACGACTTTACACGGAACACAGACGGCGGTTCAGAGATGGCGGATGTGACGCAATCCACCGTTGGGGTGGTTGATGGACAATCGGCGACGCTGAATCAATCTTCGGAAGGCACGGTCCAGCAATCGACGGTTGGCGTCGTCGATCAATCGGGCTTTTCGGCTTTCGGGCATGGGACCATGACCGCCGGAATCGTCCACCTAGTGGCTCCGAACGCGTCGTTGATGCCTCTCAAGGCATTCAATGCGAGCGGCCAAGGATACGAATCCGATGTTCTGCGCGCGATCTACTATGCCGTAAACCATCGGGCGAACGTCATCAACATGAGCTTTGAGTTCACAGGCCCATCGGTTGAACTCGCGAACGCCGTTACTTATGCCACTAATAAGGGACTGATCTGCGTCGGCTCCGCAGGCAACGACGGTTCCATGGCGATTGTGTACCCCTCCGGATTGCCAAACGTGATTGACGTGGCCTCGACCTCGAACTCCAAGACCCCATCCTCATTCTCGAATTATGGCACGCCACCAGTTTGGATTTCCGCGCCAGGCGAGGCTGTGCTGACAACTTATCCGAACGAGAGTTATGCGCTTGGATGGGGGACCTCGTTCAGTGCTCCGTTTGTTTCCGGAACTGTAGCCTTGATGGCGAGCCTCTCCCCGGCAAATGCTGGCTTGCTTAACCAGGCCAAAGCTGCAGACGCTCTGTCCCATGCGCAACCGATTCCGGCGCTCGGATACGGATTCGGTGTGTTGGATACGTATCAGGCCATGCAGTCTTGGCAGAGTTCTCTGCCGGTGAGTGTCGCTGCTCCTTGTGCCATATTGGGTAGCTGCTGAAACCGAGCCAAAAGCCAAGTTCATCCATCTTGAGAAAAAAAAAGGCCAGCCTTTCGGGCTGGCCTACTTGAAGGGACTCAGTCATTCACGTGTGGACTACGTTTCGTGCCATAGTGGCGGAATCCCAGCTTGATTGAAAATCAATGATTAAGCTAAGCCCTTTGGATGGTCTTCAGTACTCCGATTTCTGAATTCATCAGAAGATCGGAGTGGAGACTACGGTTACAGTGACTGAATTGGATGTGCCACCTCCAGGCGTCGGATTTGACACAGTGATCGCATGCTGCCCGAGAAGCAAATCATTGTTAGGCACTCGAGCAGTCATTTGAGTTGAACTTACAAGTACCGTCGTAACTGACTTGCCGTCAACCTTCACAACCGACGCTCTGTTGTATCCAGCGCCATTAACAGTCAGGGTATAGCTTCCCGTCATTGCGAGAACCGGATTTGGCGAGACGCTGGAGATCGAAGGCGCTGGGTTGTTGACGGTCAGAGTAAGCGCAGCCGAAGTGCCGCCCCCTGGAGCTGGATTGAAGACTGTCACAGAGAGGTAGGTTCCAACGGTTAGATCAGAGGCGGGAATAGCAGCACCTAGTTGAGTAGCACTGATAAATGTAGTGCTTCGGCTGGTTCCATTCACTTGAACTGAGGAGCCAGGGACGAAGTTGCTGCCGGTGAGGTTCAGCGTAAAGCCGGCACTCCCGGCATTAACACTGGCAGGTGAAATGGCGGCCAGAGAAGGCATGGGATTGACAATATTCAGATTGACGCTATTTGATCGCCAGCCACCCTCGGCGTCATTTAAGACGCTCAATGTAGCAGTCCCAGTTTGCGCTAAGTCGGTACTGCTCAGTTGGACTCCAACTTGCGTCCCGCTGATCAATGTAGATGGACGGCTGTTCCCATTGAAGAACACCTGTGAGTCGTTAAAGAAATTGTTGCCTGTCAAAGTTACTGTCTGGGCGGGGCTACCTGCAGCGATCGTTGAGGGTGAGATGCTTCTGAGAATTGGGATACTGGACGAGCCTTGCACCATAGGATTAAGAATGGTGTACATGGTGTAAGCAGAAACGGATTTCTCCAGATACGAATGTCCAACGCTGGGTGATTGGGACCAAACATCGTATCCTGGTTGCGATTGTGTACTATCCCAAACGGTCGTTTGACCGTTGTACCCGCCGATGGAAAAGTTTGTTCCAATTCCACCTCGCACTGCGTATAACAACGCTACCTGGCCCCATGCGTACATTGTCAGGTCCGTCCGGCCATAGTAGGCATCGAAATAACCGTAAGCCGCCCTCACTGGATCCAGGTTTGGATCTGATGTCGGTGATGGGCCGGTGGGCACATCTCCTCCTACTTCGGAGCCAACTGAGACGATTTCAGCTGGCCAATTAGCAAAGACATAGCTCGCAGCATCGGGATCGACTCGGAAGTTGTGCTCGCTTCCGGATGGGAAAGTGCCAGCTGAGCACACCAGGCGCTTCACCTTCTGCGCAATAAGCTGTAGACCTGTAAGTGAGCTGATGCCATCAGGCTGACTTCTCAGCAGCCCTTGCAAGGGCTGAAAGTAGCCGTTACTCACAATGTAGACGCTGTGGTCAGGAGCATTTGCGAGCGCCTGTCGATACACAGTTACTGCATCGGGGTAATTGAACCGTGTGTCTCCCGGCGTGCCGAACTGATTCGCAATTTGTTGTGCGTATACGCTCGTATTAGAGCCCTCACTGGTCGGTGTGCTGCCTTTGTGTGCGCCGATCGGGACATTCGGATGGCCATAATAGTTTGCGATTACTCGCATGGCGGGAGCGCTATAGTCGTACGCTGATGAGGCCACGATCGCAAGTATATTGGCCTCACCACGGTTCTGAAGCGCCCACAAAACAGCATGGTCGCCCACGTCGTCCACGTTTTCGGACATGTCAGAGTCGATAATAATGTTGACTGGCGGAGATGGCTCCTGCAGCTGTGCCCATAATGGAACTAGAGGTGACAGCAGAAAGAGCGCCAACACGAGAGGTAGTAATAGGCGTTTCATTGGGTCCTCACAAACTTGATCCAGGCGGAGAGTTGGTATGCTGCAAACTCGCAGCAGTTTTCAAAGGAGGGAACAAAGCTAATGAAGGTTTAGACAGGCTCAGGCAGCTCTGCTTGCAAGCAACCCATTGCGCACATAGTTACGCTGAGCTTCCGTAAGCTTTTTACCGACATGCATCATGGGAGCTTCCAGGGCATGGTAGAGCAATATGGGAATGACAGTCACAGTAACGAGGAATGTTATCCATTGGGCGCCAGTAGGTAAATAACGTAGTTTAGTAAAAGATAGCCATTCACAGAAATAATGGCTCAAGTAAAAGCCGTAGGAATATTTTGAGATGAGATAACTCGCTCGCTGCACTGCAGGATTTTTTAGATCGGTGAATTGCGGGAGCGCCATTCCTATCATCAAGCAAATCAGCCAGCCCATTCCCAGTCTACCCACGAGTCCAAATAGACCTGCCAGGCTCCACAGCAACACCGGCCAGCCCCAGAAAGCTCGTCGAGGATGTACCTGTTTTGAGAATTTATAAGCGACAATTCCCGGCAAGAAGCACGGCACATATTGCATCACTTGACCATAGCCAGCACGCTTTAAAAGGAATATTGGGATTGCCAGCAATCCCCAGCCAATCACCAGAGTCCAAGGGGATTTCACTTTTTTTGCGATCAAGAATAATGCGGGCAAAAACAGATAGATTTGCACTTCATATGAGAGACTCCAGAGTGGCCCTTCCACTGGCTCGCTCGAAGTTATGTTCTGTGCCAGCAAGAAATTCGAAATAATATCCAGCTTTCCAAGAGCATGAAAGTAATGCATCGACCACGGGTGCCCAGCCAAAGGAAGTCTGAAGAGCACGATGATGGCAACAATGAAGATGCTGAGGGGATAGACACGAAAGAATCTTCGCGCCATGAAAAGCAAGAACAGGCTTTGCGGTCCGAACTTCGCCAACTGTCGTTCGAGAGAGAGCATAAGTACGAAAGTTGTATGCACGTAGAAAGACAGGAGACCAAACATCCCCATACTTTCCAAATCAAGAGGACCAATTTTCCTGATGCCGAAAAAGGCGAGCACGTGGAAAAGCAGCACGAGCAGCACAGCGTTGGCACGCAGAAAATCGAGATTGGGTGACTCGGTGCCCCAGGGCAATGCGGCGGTCGTCCGCTTTCTCTTTGGCAACGGAAGGCCGGAGAACAGTCTTTGCAACGACAAAATCAATTTCTCTAGTCTCAAGTAAGTATCTGAGAAGCCGACTCGCGTCCATCTCGCTCCCGGTTGCAGTATGGCGGCCCGTTGAACATGAAATGTCAGTCGCCCAGATACTCTGCCCGATTTTTGCTTTGTTTGGAAGAAATGGCCCGCACCGACAGATATTCATGTGCGAAAAAGTACACTGGTGGGGCGATTGAAGATGTAAACGGCCAAGATGGTTGCTCTACGGATTCAGCCGCTGCCAGGTCTTGATGTCAGAGATGCTGAGCTGAGCGCGGAGCTTCGGCAGGAGTAGCAGACGATCTTCGGGCATCAGCCAGGCTACCCATCCGCAAGCGGCGGCGACCACCATTGTGAGACACCCCATTAAGATCCAGCGAATCAGCATCGGTGCATGTATCATGTGCACGATCCATCCCACAGCGAGGACTGCAGTGGCCACTGCGACGAATCCAAACCAGAAGCGCACAGCAAAAGGCGCGTAAGGCTCATTGATCATGCGGCACGTGGACTTAATCACAAAGTGGTAACAACAGATTGCCTCGCCTAACGTCAGTCCCACAGGCACAGCCCAGGTTCCAAGACGCGGCAGCAATGCCGCAACAAAAGCAATGCCAATAACTGCTGCGAAGAAGTAGCCGATCGCTTGCGCATTGTGCTTGTTGCTCGCTCGAGCTACCGTTGAGCTGGCGGCCCATGAGGTCTGGAATGCCATCAAGACCAAAAACAACCGCAATAACATCGCATCGGGAGTAATACGGCCACGCGTCCACATGCTGATGAACTCTGGACCTTCGTACCAGAAACTGGCGACGAGTGCGAGAGTTATAGCGGCCGTGCCAGCAACCAAAAGCCGATGAATCCTTCGCAGTTTTTCAAGTTCACCCAGCGCCTCCATTCGCGCAAAATCAGGACAGAACGCCAGGCTGATGCTATACAGACCTAAACGGATGACGTCCACCAATGATTTCGAGATTGAAAGCATGGCAACCGCGAGACCGCCCATTGCCGCCGACACGAGAAGAATACTGCCCTCAAAAGCAACTAAGTTTCCGACCATGATTAGTGCGAACAAGAAGCTCGGGTGCATCAGTTCCTTGAGCAAAGAAAGTTTGGCCCCAGTAATTCCAGGCGTAAGCGCCGGATATTGAGACCTCAGCTCCATGATCATGAATAAGGCAAGTAGTCCAACGGTCAGCAGTTGTAGGAACGCAATGGTTCTCATTCCTGCACCAGCGATTACCGCAAATGAGGTGAGGACTACCACGATCACCTGTTGCGCGTTTCGGATCCACTGTGTGCGCGCCAACTTTCCCATCGTTTGGTGAGTGGCGGTAGCCACTTGCACTGGCATTGACCACATCACCCAGGCAGCTAAGAGGATAATAACCTGCGTGGCTATTGCGGGCGGTGTAAGCCTGAGGCCGATCCATTTTGGGATAGGTAATAGCCATGCAAGACATGCAACCAGGACTGTAACGGTCGCGGCGAGAATGATGAAAAACGTCAGAGCCGTATGTTGGACAGCCTGATATTCATCGAGATCCTGTCTTGCGTAAGCTTGAGTAAGCCGATTGACAGCCGCCCCCTGCATGCCGATATCCAGACTGGACAGGTAACCAGCGGCTGCAAACAGCGCAAGGTACTCCCCATAGAGAGTGGCTGACCAATATTTCAAGAAAAGCGGGACCAGAATTAGACCTCCGGCCCGAGTAATCACATTTCCCAAAATGATGGCATTAGCGGCGTGCAAGACGCGACGTAGCATCACGTTCCTTTGTTGCCATGAATCTGCTGCGCAAGTTTACTTATTTTCTTTTCATCTTTCGATCATTCATGCCCGACCGGCGAAGTTACAGCAATTTAGATAGGCGGCCACAAGAAAAATCTATGCTTTATTGAAGGCAAAGAAGAGACCTGCGTCGCTACTCGTGCGCAGCTGGGCTGGATACTACTCACATTTAGGATTACCGCAAACAAGCCCGCCATACACGAGGATTCACTGCGGTGGTCATGAGCAATTTAAGCCTTTTCTGATCGGCTACTTGCAAAAGGCGCAGAATCAAATCATCAGACTTGCTCCACGCCTTCTCACATGATTTGCAAAGTTCACAACATTTTCCGTCTGGATGGATCAACGAGCGGACGCTCTCGAGCAATCCCGACTGCAAAGGTTTAGTAGCTACGCGGCATCCCAGTGCCTCCGCCTCGGCACGACACCAGATGTGTGAAGGAGCGTAGGATCGCGTGGTCACTCGAAACATGGCGAGATCTGGCTCTGAGTCTCCAATCGCTATGATTTCAGGATCATTGACGCTTACCCCGTTGATAAGCTCGATCAATCCCGTACCCTTATCTACACTCTTGGCAAGTATCGCAGTATCAAGAGTTGTCTGATGAAATCTAAGCTGATCCAGATTGAGAGTTCCGATTAGATTCTGAATGAGCATGGTGGGCAGGGCGGAGGTTTGTTCTTTACTGTAGGTGTAGGCTCGAATAGAGTATTGATAATCCTCGTTTATAAAAATACCGGGCACTGTCCGGAGTGCCTTCCTGGCTCGGTCCAATTGCGCTAAGGCTTCGGGCCCAACGAGAGCACGTTCTCGTCCAGCAACCACATCCCATATTGCACTGCCGTATTCGGCCACTCCTCCGACAAATCCATAAGTCTGGCAATAATCCTTCACTTCAGAAAGAGATCGGGCTGTATCAAGGGCAACAACAAAGCCATGCGAATGGAGAAGCGCGATCGCTTCAATACCGGCTGCAGTGGTGGACGGATAGCCGAATACCGGTTTGTCAATGACTCCATCGATATCCAGCGCAACTATCGGCGAGCGCCACGCTGAAGCCTTCGGGCGATTGCAGAAGGCTGCGCAGAACCGCATTGTGTGTCTCGTCAAAAAGTCACATGCATCCAGATATTGCCGATTCGAATCCTGCACCCGGTGTAATAAACGCGTGTCTCTGATATTCGCCAGGGCCTGATTCATCGACCAACGCCCCGCAAGCAGCTTATTAAGAAGCAGTCGGTTGTTTACATCCAGATCGCCAGATTCTTCGCTGTATCGAGTAACGAGTTCGTGCTCTTGCCCTTCCGAAAGCTTGAAGTGAAGAATGGCTTCTGCCAGGTCATAGGCAGGATCCGTCATCTCAAGCTCTTTCTTCCCCATACCATGATGCTCAAAATCAGCCTTGAAGAATGTTGAAGATCCTGCGACCCATTCAACTCCACGCATCTTTCCGTCGATCAAAGTAGGGTAGGGGCAGGCATATCGTGCAAGCTGACGTTGGACTTCAGGTCGCTTGAGGAATCGCACAATCCTCGACCCATATGCCCGGCTCAGCGTATTCAATAACTCTTCATGCGCAGTGTGCTGTTTCTCGCGAATTAAATCCGAGCTAGGGTCGTCGTGTAACGGGAGCGTGCGCTTACGCGCAGCAATGTAGGATGCAATAGTGCTCAGCTGAGCGTTGGAGATTTCTGCAACGTGGCCGCTCGCTTGGGGTCTCCACTCAGTATAAAGGAAGCCGTTTCTGAGCCCGAGCACGGGAGGCACAAAGTTGGATAGTCTCTCGCCAACTGTGAAGGCATGATAACTAAGCCAACCCCAACCCACACTCTTTGCGAAGACAAAGCGGACTTCGAAATCCCCTGAAGCTTTTTGCAAATGGACCTCATAAATCTTTTTGTGCCGCGTATGATATTTTTCATCCGAAAGTAATTGCAGTTCAAAGTTCAAGCGCTCTGCTTTAGAACTGTTAATCACTTCTGCGGAAAGATAGCCACGCGCTTGGAAGTATTCATTCAGAAGAGGCCCGACAGACTCAGTTGCCAGAGCTTTTTCCTTGTACCATTCATGTGGTTCGAGAGTTAGAGCACAGGCCTTTGCAATTCTTTGTGTATCCCAGCCTTTTTTCCAGTCAGTGTGAAGGCGGTGAATGGGCAACAAAGCAACGATTCGATCTTCGTGAAAACCTAACTTTTCCAGGTGCTTGATCACTTCTGCCGTCGATCCTCCGCCGATAGGAGCCTCATCCAGCAAGACAGCTATCATTTCCTGTTTAGCACACGAAGCAAGGTGTGCCTTTTCAGCCTGGCTCAAAGTACTGCGTGGGCGAAGAGTGACCAACTCAACATTTTCGTAGCTTTTTTTTCGAAGATATGCTCGTACCAAAGGTGCGAAGTACGACCCGGCGGTGCGTAATCCCACAAGCACAATAGGTTTGCTCGGATCCGGGAATCGAGTGACAAATTTGTCGCCTAAGCTCAAGATGTCAAAGTGGGTAAGATCGCGACCGTGAAAAAATGCAGGATTTCTGAGGCGCCGATCTAAGAGCTGGGCGGGAAGTCGATTCGAGAATGCCGTTATCAGCCCAGCCAGGGGTGACGTCTCTGAAGAAAGGAACTCTCCGCTGACAAAGCTCTGCAGATATTCGTCGAACTCAACGTGCCATCTATCTCTCCAGGCCCGAAGATCTCGCAGTCTCCATTCTTGAAATCTTTGGCCATTACGTACAAAGGGCCGTATTGCCCGCAGCACCGCTCCGCCAAGCGGAAGCTTGGAAAGCTTTGAGAAATCGCGAGGTCTTCCCACAAGATAATCGTCAACTTCGTTTGCAATTGCGCAGCAGAATAGAAAGATGTTCGTCAGCATTTCAGCCCGCTGCCACGGTTCCTCTGCCCCGCTCAACCTGTTAACCTCGGCGCGAAGATGCGCGATGACCTCGCGAACAGTTGGATAAATGTTCAGAGACCAGGAATATGAAGCGTAGAACTCGCGTTCAGCTGGCAACAGCTGAACTGGTAATGGACGCTGCTCGACCGCGGGCAAAGTTGTAGCTCCGAATGGGCAAACCTCGGGCATTTGTACGTTTAGACGATTCTCGACACAAGCCATAGTTTCACCTGATAGTGGGGGAGTAAGACCTTCAGAAGTTGTCGATACTTATTCGCTGCTAGTTTGACGGAGCTAAGGAGTTCTGATTCATTGTTTACGGCGGCTGTGTTATTTAGCATCATGCGGCTAGGAGCCTGCAAACGCATTCCAGAAATCCGCCCCTCTATCTGATCAGCCAGGCTGCGCTTCAGTACAGGTTAAACCGAGAACTTGATGAGCCGCTCTATTGCCATCTCGAATAGTACTTGCGCAATTAGCCCTGGCGGGAGTTATCGTTTCAACATGGGCAAGAATCGCTTCTACAAGTCGCTCTTGATCGTCAAGCGAACTGAAGGTATGGTCCGCCCGGCGAATGACCTCAAGCTGAATCTTTTCCAGCTCACACAGTCGCTTGAGCCCTTTTCCGCCTGCTTCACGCAGTTCGCCCAGACGTGGATCATTTTCTGAATACAGAAAGACAAGCCGAACGCCTCGACTACCTAGCAGATTTAAGTCCTCGGCAAGCTGAGGCGACTCCGACGAGATCGTGCGCTCCGAGCTAAGACGACGCCTTGCCTGAGAGCGCAATGCTTTAAATATCTTGCTGTAGTCGGCTTTGCCAGTAAACAGCTTGATCCAACTCTTCAGGTTGAAAAAAGCAAATTTCCAATAGTATTGCGCAACGCGCTGATTTATCAGATCGGGATTGCTGTCTTCATCGTCGCTGACTGGGAAGTTAATCGGAATTGCGCAAACCACACGCCGGTCGGAGCAGGCAGTCCGAAACGAGACGCGCGCTCCCGAGCATCCGCCTAGAAGAATGAACCGTTCGATTTCTCGAGTGCCCTTTAGAAACTCTATTGCGTCTTGTGTTTCCGCCACTGCGCTCTTTTCGAACGGAAGATTATCCCGGCGAACCGCACTATCGCCAATCCCTGAAAAATCAAACCGAAGAACGACGAAACCGGCTCCCGCAAGGGCTCGTGCTATTTTCACGTAAACGCGGCCAGGGGCGACGCGGTGCACAACACCTGGATTCAGCAAAATGACACCTGTGTTAAGAGTCCGACTCGGTTCTGAAGGATCAGTTACGATCCCAATCAGCGAGTTCGACTCGCCAAAGACGACAGCTTGTTCTCTCATGCGTGAATTCTCGAGACCCAAGAGACTACTGATTGAAGTGCCTTATTAGGAACTAATAGGCTGCCATCAACCGTTGGTAACCAGACCTTGGGAATATCTAGTAGGTCGCCTGTCGTCGAAGCTTCACTTTGATTCAGATGCCCTTCCAGAGCGCCCTCATCGCCTGATTGGCAGCTTCGGATGATTAGCACGTTCCTGGCGGGTTTTTTCGAAATCTGCAGCAGATTAATCTTTTCCAGTTCGGAACAGAGATCGTTTGACAATGGAAAGCCGAGCACTTCAATGAAACCCGAAAGACACTTGCGCCGGATTGGTTTGGGGCGGAAACGCAGCATTTCCTTTTGCAGGCTAAGAAGCTCTTGAAGATAGCCTCGTCCCTCCACCACGGGATCCCAAAGCACGAGGCTCTCAAAACCACCGTTCTGAACGGCGGTCAAGGTTGCCAAAGCGGCACCTAATCGGACTCCAATCACGCAGACGTCACTCAGACTCGTCCAAGTCTTTATTTCAGAGATGGCGGCAGAGATGTCCTTCATCCATCGAGCGATTCCACCATCTGCGGGCTCACCGGCGGAATCGCCGCAGCCGTAATAATCAAAGCGCAAAACGGGAAAGCCAGCATCAGCGAGGCGACTGGCCAGGTGCCGCAGGGCACGGTGACAATTGATGTATTCGTGCCCCATTGGTTGACAAATAACTGCAGCGCATTGACGGTCGCGTCCAGCTCGCGGTTTATGGTAGCAACCGAAAAGCGGCTTATCGGGCAGACCGAAATAGAAAGGTGTTATGCCGTTATGCGGGCTCATGCGCAATGCAATTGCTCTTTGCAGCTAGCTGCAATTTGTCCGAGCGTCTGGAAAGCAAGCTCATTGGGTCTTATGCGCAGATCCAGCCGGCTTCGCAACCGGGCAACTACGTGCATCGCCAAGAGAGAGTGTCCGCCGAGATCGAAGAAATTGTCGTACAGGCCGACACGCTCCACGCCGAGAACGTCCGTCCAAATCTCCGCCAGCATTTGTTCGATCTCGTCTGTAGGTTCATCAAATGTCTCTTCGTGCTCCTCGCGTTCAGGCGTAGGAAGAGCACGGCGATCCAATTTCCCGTTAGGCGTCACTGGTAAATGATCAATGGTCACTAGCGTTGGGACCATATAGCCAGGCAGTTTTTCTTTCAGGAATTCGCGGATTTCTTCCCCAGAAGAGGTCCCGCCCTGGAGAGTTACGATATAAGCGACCAGACGGCGATCACCCGGGAGGTCCTCTCGAACTATGACGCGCGCGTCGCGAACCGCCGGATGTTCATGCAAAACCGCTTCAATTTCGCCCAACTCAATGCGAAATCCGCGAATTTTAACTTGATCATCGATGCGGCCCAGAAACTCTATGGCGCCATTGGGCATATAACGTGCCAGGTCTCCTGTCTTATAGAGACGTGCTCCGGGTGCGCTGCTGAAAGGATCGGAAATAAACTTTTGTGCAGTTAGTTCCGGGCGATTTAAATACCCTCGGGCCAGAGCCACCCCTCCTATGTGTAGCTCTCCAGGAATTCCTACCGGCACTGGATGAAGATTTCGATCTAAGACGTAGATTGTGACGTTCGCTATCGGACGGCCAATCGGGACTATCGGTTGGTCGTGTTCAGCCTGGCACTGCCAGAAGGTAACGTCGACCGCTGCTTCTGTTGGACCATACAGGTTGTGCAACTCGGCCTTACAACGAGCGAAGAAACGCCTCTGAACTTCGAGAGATAAAGCTTCGCCGCTGCAAATTACGCGTCTTAACGAACTGCAAGCTTCAAGACCGTTCACTTCCAGCAAAGCCTGCAGCATGGAAGGAACAAAGTGAAGAGTCGTTATTTTCTCCCGGTAAATCAAATTCATTAAATAGTCCGGATCTTTGTGCCCACCAGGCTTGGCGATTACCAGACAGGCACCCGTTATGAGCGGCCAGAAGAATTCCCAGATTGATACATCAAAGCTATAAGGCGTTTTCTGCAGAACACGGTCGTCATTCGTCAATCCGTAGGCGTCCTGCATCCACAACAATCGATTCACGATCGCTGAATGAATATTGAGGACTCCCTTTGGTTTTCCGGTCGAACCAGATGTATAGATCGCATAGGCGGCATTGTGCGGCCTTGCAACGCCGTCTGGATTCGAGCGACTCTCTCGAGCGATTTGCTCCCAATCTGAATCCACACAGATTAATTGTGAAGACGAGGCTGGCAGTTTTTCCAATAAGTGCTTCTGAGTAAGTAGAACCGGAACTCGGCTATCATCGAGCATCATGCGCAATCTATCTTTTGGGTACTCAGGATCGAGAGGAACATAGGCACCACCTGCTTTGAGAATGCCGAGCAGGCTCACGATCATTTCAATTGATCGTTCCATGCAGACGCCGACCAGGGTCTCAGGACCTACGTCGAGTTGGCGAAGATGATGTGCCAGTTGATTAGCTCGAGCATTCAGCTCCCGATAGCTCAATTGATGCTGTTCATAAATGGTCGCCGGAACATCTGGGCTCTGCTCAACCTGACGCTCGATGAGCTCATGCAAACAAGCATCGGTCTCGTAATCTCGCTGGGTATTGTTCCATTCGACCAGGATCTGATTTCGCTCTGCTTCGGTCAACATCGGCAACTCCGAGATGTGCTCATCAGGATTCAACCCCGCAGCTTGCAGCAGTGTCCGCCAATGGCCGACGAAGCGGGAGACCGTCGATCCATCGAAGAAATCGGGATTGTAGGTAGTCGAGCCAAAGATTCCGTCGCCGCGATCGTCGAGAATCACGAACAAATCCATTTTCGAGCCACCGTTGGAGACTTCCTCGATCGCCCAGTCCCATCCATCCGGATTCGCCGAATCACGTGGCTGCTGGGAAAGCATGATCTGAAATAGCGGGTGTCGGCTGGGGTCTGATTTCTGCTGAACTTGCTTAACGACTTGAGCGAAAGGAAGCTCTGCGTGAGCTAGACTCTCCAGCACCATTGTGCGAACACGGTTGAGTACCTCTCGAAATGTTGGGTTGCCCGAAAAATCGATGCGGAGTGCTAGAGGATTTACGAAGAAGCCCGGGATTGATTCCGTATCGGTGCGATTGCGACCTGCGCTCAGTCCTCCGATAATAATGTCATCTTGCCCTGTGTACCTATGCAACACGGTCCCAAACGCTGCGAGCAGCGTCATGTACATCGACGCGCCTTCCCGCTGGCTGAGGGTTCTCACCGGACCAATTGTTGCCTCTTCGAACGTGAATCGCAGGATCTCACCACGATGCGTTTCCAATATTGGGCGCTGATGCCCAGAGGGCCACTCCAAAACTGGCAGCTTTCCGGCGAGCTGCTTTTCCCAAAAAGACCGTTCTCGCGCCCAGACATCCGGTGCCAGTTGATCTCGCTGCCAGTAGGCAAAGTCGCCGTATTGAATCAGCGGTTCCGGAAGAGGCGAGGGCTTCCCGGCAGAAAAGGCGTCATAGAGAGTCGCAATTTCGCGAAGGAAAATTCGCTGAGCCGTTATACCGTCAAAAATGAGCTGGTGGAAAGTCATATACAGCCGGTGATCCGCGCGTCCCATTCGAACGAGAAATGCACGCAGCAGCGGCCCTTTGCCTACGTCGAAGGGACGTCTTGCATTCTCCCTCGCCAGGCCGGCCGCTTTCTGCACCCGCTGAGATTCTGGCAATTCCGAGAGATCCGCAACTTCGAGAGGAAAAATGGACGGAGGTGGATTGATAATCTGAACCGGCTCGCCGTTTTGAATCTCGAAAGTCGTTCGCCAAATTTCGTGGCGGCGCACAACCTCACACAAACAGCGTTGCAATACATCCGGAGAGAGTGGACCTTGACGATGAAAAGTTATGGTCTCGTTGTAGAACGGGACCTCAACCGCCATTCCAGCGTGTAACCACACTTGCAATTGTTGCAAAGAAAGAGGAACCCTCGTTTGGTTTGGACGAGGAGTGATGGCGGGAATCCGCTCACTAGAATTGAGACGCGCACCCCGCATCAGGCCTTCGAGGAGCTTCCGCTTGCTCTCTGAGAGGTGCGTTACATCACGGGCTGAATCCGGCGCTTGAAGAATCGTAATGTCGTTGCTTGTCATCTCTCTCATATTCGTAGTCAGCTCAGATTGAAGCCGCTGAACAGTGTGACGACTCGAGGCGGAGATTAGAAACCTTTTCTCCTGGATTGCTCGCTAGCTTCTCAAGTACTTCCTGAAAGTCTGCGATGAGGGAAGTGATTTCCTCGCACTCGAACAGGTCCGGATTGTATTGAACGCGTCCAATCATTCCACTGGGTCGGTTATCCCAGACAAAATAGAGGTCCCACCGAGCGCCTCCGGATTCGACGTCCATCGGAGTGAGACTCCAATGTGGGCCAACATCCGCTAACGGGGGCTCGAGGGATGCCGCGACGGTGAAGAACGGGTTTCGACTGGGATCGGAGCTCGGTTGCAATTCTTCCGCCAGATATTCGAATGGGACATCGTCATGAGTAAGAGCTCCGGCGACAACCTCCTGAACGCGGAAAAGCAAGTCCTGAAATGTTGGACCGTCTCCGATCCAAAACCTCAAGGGAACTGGGTTCAGGAAATAACCGATGAGATTCTGAACTTCAGAGCGTTTACGGCCAACTGGCGAAACTGTCCCAACGATGAAATCTACCTGCTTCGTATAGATATGGAGTAATACAACAAATGCAGCTAGTAGAGTCGTGAACAGCGTAACTCCCATCTGTTGACTCAGTGATTTTGCACGATCGCCAACAGCCTTGGGAAACGCGAACGGCTGAATCGCTCCTCGAAACGACTGCTTTGCTGGTCGCGGCTTAGTCGTTGGCCAAGCGAGCGCTGGTAAATCACCGCAGAGCTGGGTTCTCCAATACGTCAGCTGCCGCTGCAGGGTTTCTCCTTGCAGATTCTGTCGTTGCCAATAGGCATAATCACCGAATTGGATGGAGGGCTCGGTAAGTGGCAATGGTTTGCCAGTCGAGAAAGCGTCGTACAGCGCTGATAGCTCGGTGAGCAGAACCTGATAAACCGACACTCCGTCGAGAACGCTTTGGTGAACGATCAAGTACAACCGGAACTCACCATCGTAGAACCTGACTAAAGAAGCGCGGACCAAAGGACCCTTCTCCATATCGAAGGGTCTGCGAGCATTTTCTGAAATCAGCCGCACAGTGTCGGCCAGGCGCCGGTGCTCAGGTACGGTACGCTGATCAATGAAAGGAATGGGGATGTGTTCCGGCGCGGGATGTACCACTTGAACAGCAGTGCCGTTCACAGTCGTATACGTAGTTCGCCAGATTTCATGCCGCCTAATGACTTCGGTAAACGCTTGCTCAAGAGCATCTATGTCGAGAGCACCGAATCGGTAAATTGTGACGGACTCGTTGTAAAGCGGCGGAATTTCTGGAACTTGTCTTTCGCGGCGTAGGATACGCTCTTGAGAGGGAGCCAAGGGAGCTGGTGCTCCCGCTGGCCGCTTAGTTATCGTGCTGGCCTGAGGTAGAGATCGGAAGGCCTCTCCTCGAACATATTTTTCCAGAAGCATTCGCTTCGTATCCGAGAGTGGCGCGCTAGATGCCATGCTTTTTACTCCGTTCTTGCAGATAACGATGGAATGACCCGCTAGGTGTATTTAGTTCAGTGGCGCTGAATTGGCGGCTGCTACCTGTTCGGTGAAGCGGATTCGCAGCTTTGTCAATCCGCGCAGTCCCAAATTGGTCCGCCAGACAAGCCGTTCTGGCTCGAGAATCCAGTTGGGCAGTCGGCGCAGCATTAGCTCAAAAGCTGTTTGTCCTTCAATCCGCGCCAGCGCAGCACCGAAGCAGAAGTGCGCCGCCCAACCAAATGCAAGATGGCGATTGTTCGTGCGAGTGATATCCAACCGGTCTGGGTCCGGAAATCTCTCGGGATCGCGGTTGCCGGCCGCCATCACCGCGATCACTGCCTGCCGTTTCGCAATCCTCCTTCCGCCTAGGATTGTATCTTCGGGAGCGAGCCTTGCAGTATGCTGGCTGGGGCTTTCGTAACGGAGCATCTCCTCAACGGCAGAGGGGATCAGCGAGAGATCGGATCGTAACTTTTCCAATTGGTCTGGATTACGTAGCAGAGAAAGCACGCCGTTGCCTATCAAGTTAGTTGTCGTTTCCTGGCCACCAACCATAGTTACAATACAGTTGGCAATGATTTCTTCGTCCGTAAAACGGTCGCCATCAATCTCAGCATTCATTAATGATCTAACAAGACCATCGCGCGGGTTGAGGCGCTGCTCCCGTATTGCGCAGCGGAAGTAATCGACCATCGCAAGAGTGCTTCTCAACACTCTTGATGCTCGATCTGGATTGTGCTGGAAATTTCCGAGCATCTCGGCAAAGTCCTGGGACCAGACTTTCAGCTGCTGATGATCTTCCACGGGTACGCCGAGCATTTCGGCAGTAACAATACAAGGCAGAGGCTCCGCCAGGTCAGCGATCACGTCCATGTGACCTTGGCTCTCCACCTTGTCCAGTAAGGCATTGGCAATTTCTCTAATATGGGAACGCAGCACCTCGACACGTTGAGGGGTGAAGGCATGGGCCGCCAGGCTGCGCATCCGCGTGTGCGCGGGAGCGTCCAGAAAAAGCATTTGTTTCACCATGACTTGCGCAATTGGATTGAGAGCGCCCAGTCCCATTTCGGTAAGCTGCTCAGGAGAAGGCGTACGTGCGGCAGAGTAATGGTGAAGAACGGTTACAACATCGTTGTATCGAGTCACGACCCAGGCGTGTAGGAAAGGATCCCAGTGCACTGGATCCTCACTTCGGAGTCGATGAAACAGTGGGTATGGATTCGCGAGAACCTCTGGGTCAAGGAGATGGTAAAGACTCAGAGTGCGGTCTGCTGAGGAAGCGGTAGATATGGGTTGAACCTGTGCTGTCATTGCAAAACCCCGCTATGCGGCTGCCGGCGCGGCGCCCCCAAGTAGTCGCTGGGCCTCGTCCTCGCTCATTGCCTCGAGCTTTGCAAGGAGCAGCGACTCAACCTCCTCTGAAAGCTTTGCGACCGTTGGTGCATCAAAAAGACTCTTCAGGCTGAGCTCTATGCCGAACGTGTCGCGGACTCTGGCTATAAGCTGCGTACCTAACAGAGAATGGCCACCTAGTAGAAAGAAGTTGTCCTCGACGCTGACTTGCTCGAGATCGAGTAATGTAGCGAGCATATTCACTAACGATTCTTCCATTTGCGTTCTAGGCGCAACGAATGCGCCGTCGCGTACTGTGTTGGATGTGTTGGGAGCCGGAAGCGCGGCGCGATCGACCTTACCGCTTGCGTTAAGAGGCAGGGTATCCAGTTTCACGAAGATCGCTGGAACCATGTACTCTGGGACGCGTCCAGCAAGGAAGTTGCGCAACTCTGTGTGAGTAGGTTGAGTGCTCAAAGCAGGTACAAAGTAGGCGACCAGACGTTTGTCTCCCGGCTCGACCTCTCGCGCCACAACGGTACTTGCCTGGACCGCTGGATGTTCATCGAGAGCCTTTACAATTTCGGCCGGCTCTATGCGATACCCTCGAACCTTAATCTGCTCATCGATCCGACCAAGAAATGCGATTTCCCCATTCGGAAGATAAGTAGCTAAGTCTCCTGTCCTATAGAGTCTCTCGCCGAGCTCTGGACTGAAGGGGTTAGGAACAAACCTCTCGGCAGTCAAATCCGGCCGATTTCGATAGCCTCGAGCAAGACCCTTTCCTCCAATGTAGATTTCTCCAGACTCACCTATCGCCACTTGCTGCATTTCCTCGTTCAAAATGTAGATTTGAGCATTCGTGATTGGACGACCGATTGTTGGCAGGCGATCTGCTTGCTCGGGCGTAGCAGGAACAACTCCGGAGGTAGCTACTACAGTGCACTCAGTGGGACCGTAGTTGTTGACCAACTGAAAGCGTAGCTTACGCGAAGGGTAATGGTGAAGAGTATCGGCGCCGGTGAGCATCAAGCGTAGAGTTGCCTTTGCAGGCCATTCGAGCGTCATAACACGTTCCGCCAAAGGAGTTGCGAGGAAAGTAATGGTAATGCCCTGAGAGAGCAGCCAATCTCGGACGGCCGTAGGCTCATTCACCGCAAATCCATCAGCTAGGTGCACACTCGCGCCTGCCGTGAGATACGGCCAGATTTCCCAAACCGCAGCGTCGAAACCCAACGCCGCCATCTGACTTGCCCGATCAGAAGCGATTACTTTAAAGGCTTTATGATGCCAGAGCAAAAGATTCGATAATCCTCGGTGAGTAAGTTCAACACCTTTCGGCTGACCAGTTGAACCGGATGTATAGATTACGTAGGCCAGATTCTCCGGTTTCACATCGACGTCGAGTGAGTGTGATGGTTTATCGACCGCTATCTTTCCTCCTGGGTCTACCACCACGACGTGCTCTGGTTGCGCTGGCAACGCGCTTGTCATGCACTCGCCAGTCACAACAACTCGAGTCCGAGCATCTTTCAAAAGAAACGTCAGCCGATCTGTCGGGTAGTTCGGATCGAGGGGGAGATATGCGCCGCCTGCCTTCAAAGCCGCGAGGGCTGCAACAACCATTGCCACGGAGCGGTTCAAGTAAATGGCCACAACAACATCTGGACCAACACCGAGAGAGCGCAATAAATGGGCTAAACGATTTGCTCGCTGATCAAGTTCTTCATAAGTCACAGAAGACTTGCCATGAGTTAGAGCAATCGCACTTGGCGCTGCAGCGGCCTGAGCAGCCACGAGCTGGTGTACACACCCATCCGGCGACAACTCTTGAAGCGTTGGACTGCGCATTCCCAGCATCAGCTGGTCTAGATTCCCGAGAGAAGATTCACTCCGGAATGAGTGTGTAGAAACGTGCGACATACAATTACCCTCCTTGGAACGCTACGAGTGCATCAGCTAGATGACTGACTTACATTCAATGAGATTTGTTGTTGCGGTCTGTGCTTCTGCGGAATCAGCACATTTGCGCAGGTTTGGAGGCGCGCTAAGGCCTGATGTTACAAGGTCTGCAGAGTTGAACAAGTAAACACGAAAGTATCTTGCTGCCAGCAGTGGACACTGCATACGCGGTTAACCAAAAAGCGTTCCTCGAACGCAGCTGAAAAGCGGACAACAAATCTGGATTCTTCTGGAACCCACGACAACTCAACGTCCTGGAAGTCGATATACTTTCGGCACACAGGATGAAGAGCCTTGTAGACAGCTTCTTTCGCCGAGAAGATCATCATGAGCCGCGCTTGGCAATCGCCGTCGGCAAATATCCATTCAAGCTCCGGTTTTCGACAGACTACACTGCTAATATCAACTTTTCCCATCCTAAGTTGGGACTCCAAATCTATTCCGATACTCAAAGGAGCCGAGGATCTCACGACCATGGCCAAGCTCCACGGGTAGCAGTGAGTGATCGAACCCACAACCCCCTCAGGCCATAAGGGCTCTCCCCCATCTCCGCGCAAAATCGGAGGCGAATTTTCAAAACCGAGCTGTTTAAGCGCAAGGCGAGCTGCTCTTCTGCCTGAAGCCCATTCCCTCAATCTCTTACTGGAAGCACGAGGTGTGAAAAGCCTTTTCTCCTCGAGGGGTAAGATTCCGTCGACTCCATCATTTGCGGAAGTAATCGCAAATGCAAGGCGGTCATCGAGAAGAAGTGAACGTTTCACAATTCGAGTGGCCTCAAGGCGTATTGACTGCAACACTCGCGCGCAACCGATCGGTTGAGCTTGGCTAATCGAGCTGCAGAGGGCAGTGTCGACGTGTGTCAGCGTTGTCATCGGCGACTGTTTAAGTCTAAGACTTGGGGCGGAAGAATTATCAATTCGTTTCGTTGGTGGGAACTAAGTGCCGTGTGTCCGCCTGTGTAGTGAAAGGCGAAATAGTACTCACCTCGCTTGAGTAGGCCGATTCCTGTAGCGGAGGCGAGAACCACACTTTGATTCGATCGACGAGGTGAAAAACGGATTGCAATTCCAGTTCAAGTTCCCACGGATGCGGGTAGAAGTTCTTTCGAAAAAAATGCGAATGGTCCATCCCTTTTTTAGGAAAATTCTCGCCACCGAACGCCGATGCAAAACAGATGTATGTATCGGCTGCCAGCTGCAGCGCGTCCGAAGATATGTTCCGCTGCTTACCAAAGGGAAAAGCAAAGAAGCGTATCTGTTTCCCGAGATGAGCTTCCAACTCATTCTTTGATCCCACGATCTCCGGCTCCAGTCTCGTACGATCAGAACCACAGTCGAAGTGCGTACGCGTGTGACTACCGATCTCCACTCCCATTCGATCCCAATATCCGATCTGGTCCCACGTCAGCGGGAAAGCACCCTTGGTGCCGCGTCTCAGATCGTGCTCGAATTCACGATGCTCTTCTACTGGTTCCGTGCTCACAAACAAAGTAATCGGGATTCCGAACTCCTCAGCCACAGCTCGCAAATTCACAAAATTCTCGCCGTATCCGTCGTCAAAAGTAATAGCGAGAGTCGGGACCTTAACACGACCTGAGCGTAGAAGCTCCGCAGCTGTCGATAAGGCAACAATCTGATAATGCCGCCGTAAGAAGCAAACCTCATGCCAGAAGTTTTCGGTAGAAACCCCCATATAGTGCGGCCGATCTGATATCAAGTGATGTGCTAGTACCAGCACGGGATATCGGCCCCGCAGGCGGCGATAAAAATTCCTTCCAGCGAACCATGGCGAGCACAAGAATATCGTTTCGAGACACAGTTTCCATACGGAGCGATGGCGTCGAGGTGTGGTCGGTTGTTGCTGGATTGAGGGAGCATGTTCGAGTTGCTCCATATAGGGGGAGAGCATTCTTTGCATCCATGCGTTTACTTCTCTGGACGTCTCGGCCGCACTTCTGCACGTCAAATTTGCAACGATCTGGACAAGCAAGTCGTCAGCTATCAAATCCATTTTCAAAGCGACACCGATCGGAGTGTCGTAGGCTTGCATTGGAAGCTTGAACGACGTTATCGGGCACGATTGATCCGAACCGCTCTCCAGGTATTCGATCGCTAACTGAACGTTTTTTTCTTTGGTGGTTCCTTCCCGTTGTGATACTCGAATCAAGAGCGGCAATGCAGCGAGGTCCTTCAATGGAAGATCGCCCAAGAGGACGATCAAATCAGGGTTGAGTTCGCGCAGGAAATTCCGAATCTTGAGATCATAGTCAGAGTCCACCTGCAGGAATTGGTACCCACTGCGTTGACCTTCCCGAATGAGCCCGGCGCGTTCGAATTCCTTCTTATCATTCCAACTACTGGGAGCCCCGTGCACCCACCACAGCATGTAATGCATGAACCATCTGAAAAGCAAATGAAGGCAACGTCGCATTTGCGAGGAGTTTTGTGAGGACTTAAATGTATGCTCCGAAAGCCCGGCCGCGAGGCATTGCTGAACCACTGGGAGCAAGAGCACGGGCTGTTGCACAATTCCGCAGACCTTCACTCCGCGCACTTCTTGCATCATTCGATTCGCAACTCTATGCGTGCGCGACGGCCGAACTCCCGATAAAAGTAGAATCTGAAAAGGCTTCATATCTGAGGTTAGAGCCCGATGAAGTTTCTCTCAGTTAGTCGATAGTCGAATACGCTCAGGAAATACGCGATTCGCAATGCATCTCAAGATGGAATGCCCATCGCGGTGCGCAGACTGAAGGCTGGAGCAAAGGTCCACCGCATTCCGCACTTTTCGTCTCTATCGATAAACGGATCGTTGGCCACAACTTTCACGCCCTGCGAGTCCAGTGCAAAGGCCATCTCGCGTAACTGAAGGTTGGCCATGGCATCACGAACCTTTTCCTGGTGCTTTTGCTCGCAAAATAACAGCAGAAAGCCACCGCCTCCTGCGCCCGCGATCTTTCCGCCTAAAGCACCATTCTGCCGAGCCAATGCATACGCCTCATCGATCAGTGAATTCGAGATTGCTGAGGATATCTTCTTCTTGGCTTCCCAACTCTCGTGCAACAAGCCACCAAATGTCAGCAGGTCGCCTTTTAACAATGCGCGACGCATCTGTTCAGCGAAATCCCGAAGTTGATGCAACGATTCGACCGTAGTGCCGCCCTGCTTCTTTGTCGATTGCTCCTGTTCGTGAAGAAGCTTCCATGAGTTATGTGCAGCACCGGTAAAAAACAACATGAGATTGCTCTCGAACTCACGAAGATGATCGCTTCTCAGCTCAAGCGGCTCCACATTCGTGCTGCCATCCTGATTAAATGTGATGAAGTTCATTCCTCCAAAGGCAGCTGCATATTCATCCTGTTTTCCCACGGGTTTCCCGAGAATGTTGCGCGCGATGTGGAACGAGCGCTCCGCTAAGTCGTATTTTGATAATGAAAGATCGAGGTAGGTGGCGAAAGCCTTTAAGACTCCAACACAGACACTCGCTGACGACCCCAGTCCAGTACCGGCAAGAATCTCGGAAGCGAGGAAGAGATCGACCGAAAGATCACGGCCAAGCTCTTTTATTACCGAAAGAGGAATCTCAAGAGCACTGCATTTCACGTTCATCCGTGAAATGTCTCGCCAGGTTTCTACCACGCGCAGATCTGACGAAATCACCTGGATTTTGCCGTCTGTTCTCTTTTGCAAAATAGTGTAGAAGTGCTTGTTGATGGAAGTGCTGAGAACGGCGCCGCCGAACTTCTCGTAATACGCCGGCAGGTCAGTCCCGCCACCCCCAAAACTAATCCGTACCGGACTGCGTACTATTAGCATTCCATATCCTTCCAATAGCGAGATCAGGATCGAGTGTTGGCTTCAGTAAAGGCGCGATCGCGAGCCGATTGTCATTGACGAGCCTAAGAAACAGCGTCCACGCCGTTTGTAAAACTAACGAGAGATCCAGAAATAAAGACCAGTGAAAGATATATTGAAGATCAAAGTGAACTTTCTCATCTGATGAGTGTTGTTCTCGCAGCCCATTTACCTGAGCGAGTCCCGTGAGTCCCGGTCTCACCGTAAGACGCTGGCGTTGCCACATTGAATAATGCTTCACCCTTTCGGGCGATTCTGGGCGCGGCCCAACAAGGCTCATTTCCCCCTTTAGAACGTTGATGAGCTGCGGCAATTCAGTGGCGCTGAACTGCACAAGGCTTCGCTGGTAGGTGTCCAATACCGACCCATCGCGATCGATGTTCAAGCGGTACATCCAGAACGGGATTCCATCTTTACCGCACCGCAGTTCCCTTCTAAACACATTCCCGTGCTTGTTCCAGCACAATATTGCTGCTGAAAGGATCAGCAGCGGCGCACTGAGGAGCAGTAGAAAGAGTGCTCCTGTGAAATCGATTGCTCTTTTGAGTTGTAATCCGGTGACCGAAAGCGTTTGCTCTTCTAACGAGAGTAGTGGCACATCCTCAATCTCTGTGAGCCTCGCTTTGGAAAGGTAGAGCTCGTACCGATGCGGGACAAGATGAACCTTTATACCCTGCCGTTGGCAGCTCGATATCAGCTCCTCTGTTTCGGATCCTGGCGGCACAGGTTCAACGAGAATCAGTTCCTGAACACTCTTCTCTTGTATCAAGTTCAGAATGTTCAAAGTTCGAAGTGACACGGTACCGCAGCCCTCATTCCAGTGTTCGTTTGCCGATTCCGTGAGGGCCGGGAACAGGACCCCAACCACCTCCAACGATGCTTCCGGATGACGGGCAATCTTAATTAGAAGTTCGCGTACGATACGGCCGGAGCCAATAATGATTACCCGGCGCTTTACCCAGTTGTGCACTCGCGATTTGACGAGCCACCATGCAAGACATCTGACGGTTATGAATCCCGCTGGCAAGAAACATGCCAAGTAGAGCAGCACCAGTCGGGAGTAATAGTGCCTGGAAAGGAATCCATAGGCCACCAACGAAATCATCATGCAGAAGACGCCCACAATTACTTGAGCGAAGACGCTTGGCAAGTACCATCCACGGCAGAAGCCTTCTAAGTTTTTGCTGAAGTAAAGCAAAGTCCAGATCGATGCCGCGATCAAAGCTGCAGAAGCATAAGTGGATCGTGGCAGAACATCAGAGTTGGGAAGTAGATGATTCCGCAAGATCTGGGCGAGTCCAAAGGAAATGACAATCCACAACAGGTCCGCACTCAAAATCAATTGCCGCAATGTCCGGTTCATAATCCCTATCGTGCCGACAATTCAGGCGGCCCTTGCAAATACTCGTTCACAAAGCGCCTGTTCCCAGGCCCAAGCACCCGCAATAATCTTCTCTAAATCGGAGTGCATTGGCTTCCAGCCAAATTCAGTCATGAGCTTCTTCGGACTGGCGCACAATACCGCCGGATCACCCAGACGTCGTAGCGCAGCTCGTAACTCAATTCTTCTCCCAGTGACACTGGATGCTACGTCCCAGATCTCCTTGACGGAATAACTGGTGCCGGTACCGATGTTGTAAGCGTGAAAGCCCGGTGAACCTAACTTCTGCAAAGCCAGAATGTGTGCCTCCGCAATGTCCATCACGTTTACGTAGTCACGCAGGCATGTTCGGTCGGGAGTTGGGTAGTCAGTTCCATAGATCTCGAAAAACTCTCGTCGGCCTGAAGCCACCTGCAATAGTAAGGGGATGATGTGCGTCTCTGGATCATGTCGTTCGCCCCAATCTGCTCCTCCGCCGCAGGCATTGAAGTATCGAAACGCGACTATGCTCCACTGGTAAGCGGAGGCATACCACTTGAGAACCTGCTCGAAAATTAACTTGCTTTCCCCATATGCGTTCGTGGGCTCTTTTTCGTGATCTTCGGGAATAGGAACCACTTTCGGCGAGCCATAGACAGCTGCGGAAGACGAAAAAACAAATTTACGAATTCCATATTTCCGAAGAGTTTCCAGCATGACAATGCCAGACGCGACATTGGTAGCGAAAAACGATCCTGGACTTGTTACCGATTCAGGGATCAATGCCTTTGCCGCGAAGTGAAATACAACGTCAAAGGTCTTTGAGGTTAAGAGCTTTGCTAATCCAACGCCATCGCCAAAATCACAGTTGTGTACGGTTACAGCTTTCGGAACAGCGTGTGCGTGTCCGGTAGAAAAGTTATCGATTATCTCGGGAGAATAGCCCCGCTGCAGTAATCGAGCGCAGCAGGCCGATCCCACGTACCCTGCACCTCCAGTTACTAATATTCGTTCCACTACAACGCTCCTTCCATTCTTAAGACCGTCAATGGAGTTCGAAGCAGAATCGCTAAGTCCATTCCCAAGCTCCAGTTTTGCAGGTATTCAACGTCCATTCGGACTCGGTCGCGGTAAGAGACGTTCTGCCGGCCACAAACCTGCCAATATCCTGTTAATCCGGGTCTCACCGAAAGCAAGAGCCTGCTGTAAGCGCCGTACTTTTCGAGCTCTGGAGCGGTGATCATGCGCGGCCCGACGAGGCTCATCTGGCCAAAGAGCACGTTGAATAGTTGAGGGAGCTCGTCAATGCTGAATTTTCGTAGAAAAACTCCTAGCTTCGTGACACGCGGATCGTTGACAAGCTTGAAGTTACGCTGATATTCAGCCTGGAGCGCGTGATTAGAAGCTAAAATACTGTCCGCGTCTCGGCGCATCGTTCGGAACTTGAAAGCATCGAACTCACCGACTACACGTACAACGCGTCGGCGATAGAGGATGGGGGCTCCGTCGCCGCAGTACACGAATAATCCCGTGAGGATAAAGATCGGCGAAAGCAAAATAAGCAAAACAATGGCTCCGACCAGATCTATACAACGTTTCAAAAGAAGCTGTAAGTGGAGCTCTTCAGGCCTTCTAACCGCGAGTTTCCCAGATTCGAGAATGTCTGTTCTCACTTTGAATTGGTTATTGGAAGTCAGCACTGCTCGGAAGTGAGTCGCACTCACGGACTTATTTTCGAATGTAGAGAACGCTTGAGGTAGAGGAGAAACGCCTACTCAGAGCAGCCGCCACTGACAATCCTGATTGCCTCTTACGAAGACTCACGCAGCGACCGTCGCAGCACTGGTCATGGTGCTTAGATTTTGACCGGTGATCCGGTGACGAATCACTGTGAACAGCGCATGCGAAATACTGAGCTGCAAATCCTCAATGATTTGCATATTGTCCGATGGAATGATGATGCAGATATTGCAAAGCGCCGGCATCTGGCCGCCTTTGAAGCCAGTCAATCCAATCGTGGTTGCGCCGAGCTCCCGAGCCACCTGAAGGGCTAGCAGAACATTTGGAGACGATCCACTACTGCTGATACCAAAAGCAACATCGCCGGGTTGAATGAAGTTGCACAGCTGTTCTGCAAAAATTTGTTCGTAAGAGGTGTCATTAGCCCAGGCAGTTATAAGCGGTATGTTGTCAGTCAGTGCTAGAACGCGAAAGCGCCTCTCGCGCGCTCCCGCTAAACAAGTTCCTTTGCCCAAGTCACAGGCGAGATGTGATGCAAGCGCCGCGCTACCTCCATTTCCGAACAGAAATACTCTTCGGTCTTCCCGGTAGGCTTCGTACAACACATCTACTGCTTGCTCAATGTCTCTATAGGGCAATTCGGAGATGACTTCGCTGTAATTGGCGAAGTAACTATGAGCATTCGCAATCGCCGTGCTCGCTCTTGTTGTTCCTGCGATACCCTCGAGAAGAGTGCCACTTCTCGGTGGCGCCGGCATTTCGATAATCGATGCTGATGTGTGCTTTTGCATTTGCGGAGTCTCCTTCAAGGTCGTTCCGCGCTCAATCGGGCCGACCTGTGCGATTTGTAGTCAGGCGATAATCTACTGTGTCAGGCGGCCGGGCGTTGTAGAGCAGAACTCGAAGCTTCGAGATCGACAGGTCTGTTAAGCAAACTCTCTTGCTGAGTCCGAGAATCGAATCGCCGCGGAGTCGCATTCCACACAACACTCTGCCGACCTGTTAGGTAAGCATGGAATCCCAGAAGTAGGGCCAGATTCATCGAGCAAAAGTACAGCGGAACAGAGAACAGACCTGCGGGCCTCCCGCCCTTTTTCCGGTAATACCCTGCCACAGCCATCAGATAAAAAGCGCATTGCAAAACAGCCAAAAGCCCAAATTCGGGATCTCTCGCCATAACAACGCTGCAGACGAGCGCAGTGACGAGGAACAAAGGCACTAGCCAACGAAGGACTCGGTGGGAAAAGAAACAGAATGCAAGCAACCCTTGCAAGGGATTCAGATAGTCGAGGTTCCTGAATAGAGTTTGATAATTGCCTGCGCCTATGCGCACACGGCGTGCAAACTGAGCAGCATAATTTGGGGTAATCTCCTCGACCGCAATAACCTCCGGGTCGTAAACGACTCGGAATCCCTTGAATCGAATTTCGAGCGGTATTTGGAAATCCTCGACAATCGATTGCTTCGTCGGTCGAAAGAGTGATCGCCTTATTGCTAGCGCAGCTCCATTTCCTCCAAGCGAGCAGTTGAGCCTGCTTTCGAGAATTTTCATTGCTGATTCATACCGCCAGTAAACGGACTCGGCGGCCGGATCAGTGCCCGGACCGACAGTCCGGATCTCCTCGCCACTGACAGAGCCCACCTGTGGATCGCTGAAGTGGCGCACAAAGTTTCGAATGCAGTTCGGCGCAAGCATTGTGTTAGCGTCTGTAAACACCAGAATCTCGGCCGAAGTTCGCTGTGCGAGATCGCACAAGACAGCAAGCTTTCCGCGCCGCGTAATGAACTCGACTACATTAACGCGATTGCAGGCGATGTGAGCTAAGAGCTCGTGCGTCGAATCGGTCGGTGCGTCCAGTCCGAAGAACATCTCCAATCGGTCAACTGGATAATCAATTTCGAAACAGTTCTTTACTTTGGCTTGAATAACCGACTCTTCGTTGTACGCAGAGATCAGAAGAGCGACACGCGGAAGTTCACGCATAACTGGTTCACAACGCCGGTTACTTCTTCCAAGTAAATACAACAGATCTGACTTGGCTTGAGAAAGCGTGGACACGATGAAAAGCAGCAATGGATAACCGGCATAGTGATACACTACGCCTCCCATGCAGCTCCAAAATAAAATGTCTAGACTGTAATGCGCCACAACGAGGTCTACACCATCTTAGGTAAGCTGGAATTCGCGTTATATTCTGGTATCCAGTCTGTTGTTGCCAGTTCCACGCTGGCACGAGCTCTCTGCTGAAGTCCCACTGCAATGGCGATCAAGTAATAAAGGTAGTACTCGTACGTCAAGTGGGCGAAGATAGCCCCGAAACTGAACGATAGGACGCTGACCAATGTTGCACGTGCCATCAGATCGAGTTCCGCATCTTTTGCAGCAATCGTTCTGATTATCTTGGTCAAATTGCGCAATGTAGTAATGATCAGTCCTATGAAGAGCAGCAGCGCCGGGACGCCGGCTTCGGAACATATCTCGGCATAAGTATTATGTGTGCTCCGCCAAGCAGTGGATTGACCCACGTCGATACCACTGGCAATTCCGAAGTTTCCGATCCCCAAGCCGAAGATCGGGTGCTCTAGAGTGTATTCAACAGCTTGCTTCAATGCGACCAGGCGATCCTCTGTGGATTCTCTCGCCGATGCGGCTGTCATGTTCGCTTGCAACTCCGAGCTGTTCCACAGAGTTCCGACACGTTCCCAGAAAACGGTTGGAGCCAGGCTAACGGAAACCATCAGTGCCAGGACGGTTGCAACACCTACCATTTTCCCTCGAGCACTGCCACGCAAGACGAGCAGAAATGATAAGGCTATAAGACTTCCGCAAAACGAACAATGCGGCCATATAAGGAATCGTAGAAGCAGCAGCAATGCCCAGAAAATTCCAACCGAGAATCCCGAGACTTACACCAAGCATTCGGTCACCGACCCACATCACCTTCGAAGACTCCACGATGGAGTATGCAGTTACCAGCAGCTCACTAAGAATAATTGCCCAAAGAAGCTTCTGAATCCGATCGGCAGTTACCAGCACTTGCGTTAGCAGAAAGAATATGAAAAATGTCTTCAGCCAGGGATGCACGAGTTGATGAAGGCTTCCGCCTTTCCAATAAGCGAAGGGGACGCCTACGAAAAACCAAATCGTGAGCAGGCTGACTATTTGGAGTTGTGGACTCCAGGAGATGCGGGTGCCGCCCGACCCAAGAGCTAGGAAATAAGCTAAGCCGGCGCACAAACCAAGAGCGAATGTCAAATGCAGCTCACCGAGTGACGGCAGAATATCTTCTGGTCGCGCGTAGATTGCAAACGTAAACAGCCAAACAAAGACGAACGTCCATTCGCAGGCCGGCTCTCCGAAGCTTGCACCAGCCAGATCCGGGACCGGAATGGCTTCGTTTGCTCCGATTACATTCGAGGTACTCATAGACTCGCGTACACTGAGTGTGTTTGGTCCTGCTGAATCGTCATACCTGTTAGTGTGGACGATGTTACTCGCAAGAGCGTCTGTTCGAGTCTATCTACGGCCGCAATCCATCCATATCCGGCGACTACTTGGTCGCGGGCTGTTTGTTCAATAGAAGTTCGAAGGGTAATGTTGTCCAACAGTTCGAGAACTTTTCGGGAGAACTGTTCAGGCTCTTCGGCAATGCAAAGCTCATTACCGTCCCGAAATGGAAGGCCCTCGGCACCGAGAGGAGTCGAGACAACTGGTTTTCCCATCGCCATGGCCTCAGGAATCTTGATTCGGGTTCCTCCCCCAACCCGCAATGGAACGACCACCACCTCGGCCTGGGCAAGATGCGGACGAATGTCTGGAACCCATCCAGTAATCTGTACTGAAGAATCTCCTGAAACCACCCTCTGAAGTTTTGAGGAGGGATTCCGGCCGACGACATTAAGGGTCACTCCCGGCATCTGCTTTCGAATGAGTGGGTAAATATCCCTGCAAAACCATAGAATTCCGTCTTCGTTCGGCTCCCAATCCATGGACCCTACGAAGACCAGCCGTTTGGGAATCGCCGCTTCTTCACGTGGTCGGAAAAAATCAGTGTCGACGGCGGTAGGAACGGTGGAAACATTTTGCACTGCAAAGTTCCGCTGCAAAGTGCGCTGATCATCGTCCGAGACTGCGATCACATGATCAAAGGATCTACAGACTTCAGACTCGATGGCGTGCGTTTTCTTCCATTCCCTGCCGAGCACCAATCTACGTAGGGGTTGCTCCTCCCTCTCCCACTTGCGTTTTCGGAGCAAGAATTCGACGTTGTGTTCAAACACTACCTTTGGCCTGAACTCAAGTGGCTGCAGTGGCACAGCTGTATGTAAGAAATCACAGAAGACCAGATCGAACCGAGTGCTCGCGAGCAACTTTTCGACCGCGCGCCGAAATCGCGGAAGATTGCACTTTGCCAGGAAATACGGCATCGAGCTGAATTGATTGCCTAGAAGTTCTGCATAGAAAGTCAACGAATATTTCTTCGGTTCCCGCCAGAATACCGGTGTGTACGTTGCGAATGTCGCCTCCATCTGAGCGATTCCTGCAGCGTCAGAAACAGGATCCGCAAAAGAGACAGCATGAATTTCAGCACGTGTGGCCAAACGCGAAAAAATGTTCAGCGACCGTATCTTTCCACCTGTATCGGCAGGAAAGAGAGGCCGCGGCACCGCCAGCAGGATTTTCATGTGATAAGAGCTGTGGGATGGTTCTATTTTCGGACTATGACGTTTCTGTAAGTTTCCGAATTAGGCGGCAACCATCGCGCTCTCACTCCGATTCATCCCAGGATGGAATGCCGACTGATCGCGATCCAGGAAAATTCGATTCCAGAGTTCAAAATTTAGAAGCCGCCAGCAGCGCTCTGTTGCATCGGAAAATCCTTGCCGATGGGCATTGAGCAATGTTTCGACATATCCAGGGCGGAATAGTCGGCGCTCCGCCATGCGTCCGTCGGTCAGAACGGAGGTGAGTTTGTCGAATAATTGATAGCGTAACCAGGGCCGAATTGGCGTGGGAAATCCGCGTTTGTTACGGCGAATTATTTCCTTCGGCAGACGTCGAGCCATCGTGCGGCGAAGCAAGTATTTTCCGGATAATCCTCGCACCTTCTGATTCGCGGGCAATTGAGCAACCCACTCGACCAACTTGTGATCCAGGAATGGTACCCGGCTCTCAATGGATGCGGCCATGCTCATCTGGTCTTGCTTCATGAGCAACTCCACCAAATATGTCTTGATATCGAGATAGAGAAGCTGGTTCAGTAAATCACCATTGCCTGCCTTCGAGGGCGAGTAGCGCATCGAGTTTTTGTAAGGATTGATCTCGCGTAGTTCTCCATCGACCTCATCACTAAATAATTCGCGCTGTTGATCTCCCGAAAAGACCGAATAAAAGTTGTCGAAATGGATCTTTTCGAAACTGTCGCGATAGTACACAAACGAATGGCGCAGCTTGCGTCGGATCCAATCGGGAACGAATCGTGATTCAGGCAGTTTCTGTGCAAGATCCTGGGCAAAGTTAGGAAAGAGGTTTTTGTAGACAGGCGCCGCGCGCATGTTCCAGAGAGTCGCCCGGTATTTCAAATAACCAGCAAAGACCTCATCTGCTCCTTCACCAGTGAGCACCACCTTTACCTTCTGATTAGCCAAACGAGCTACGTAGTACAGCGCCACGCTCGAGGGCCAGACCAGCGGTTCATCTTCATGCCAAATTAGCTGAGGCAGACTCTCAATAAAATCATTCGGACCGAGAACGACCTCGTTATGGACAGCTCCGATATGGCTGGCGACCTGACGCGCAAAGGGAAGTTCGCTGAAGCTATCTTCCTTATAGCCTACTGCGAACGTTTGGATGGCGTCCTTGCGAAGATCCGCAACTACGGCGGCGATAGCGCTTGAGTCTAGCCCGCCACTCAGAAACACACCGAGAGGGACGTCGCTCATTAGGTGCATTCGGATCGTCTCAGTGAAAAGACTGTCAAACTGGTTAACGTAGTCTGCTTCGGCGACACTCGATTCCGAGCGCGAGATGTCCAGGTCCCAATACTGAGTTACGTGAGGGCTCTTCTCTTCTGCGTTCAAATCTATCGACAAGCGATGTCCAGGCAAGAGCTTATATATGTCTTTAAAGAGTGTTTCCGCCGAGGAGAGATAACCAAAGGCAAAGAATTCCGGGAGTGCGCGTCGATTCACTTCATGTCGAAGACCAGGCACCTCGAGCAGCGCTTTGATTTCTGAGGCAAATACGAAATCGCCCGCCGTCGTCGCATAATAGAAAGGTTTTATCCCGAGCCGATCCCGGGCGCAGAAGAGCTTTCGTCGCACGCGATCCCAAATTGCGAATGCAAACATCCCCTGCAAATGATGAACGCAGTCTTCTCCATATTCCTCGTATAAATGAAGGATGGTTTCCGTATCGCTGTTCGTCACATATCGATGACCGCGCGTTTCAAGAATGGGACGAAGCTTGGGATGGTTGTAGATCTCTCCATTGAAGACAATCCATACACTCTGGTCCTCGTTGCTCATCGGCTGGTGACCGCCAGAAGGATCAACAATACTAAGTCGGCGGAATCCGAATGCAACCGGAGGCAATATCAATAATCCGCTGTCATCGGGTCCACGGTGACGCAAGGATCTGGACATGGCCTCGACGTGGGGCGCCGACAACACTCCATTTCTAATCGCAAGGATTCCGCAGATACCACACATAGTTTGTTCGATTGAATGAGAACTTATGCTTTTCTATGCAGTGTCAGGTGTCTTACTCTGTGCGAATCAGAACGCCCACATCACTTTACGCAAACAAAGGTCGTGCAATCGACGAAGAGGAGAACCAACTGGCGCAGGAGACTGAACTGCCTGGCTCCTCTTATAAGAAGTCGTTTCCAGGAAGAAGCCATGGCATCGATATTAGCCAGTGACACCCGATCCACGATTTGTCTGAATCCAAGATCGCGAAACACTCGCCTCAACAATGGATACGTGAACTGGTGGAAGTCGATTCCCAGGTTCATGATGTCCGCTCCTTGCCGTGCAATGCGCAAGCGGTAGCGCCATCGATCCGGAAGCCAGCCGTAAAACGGAAAATCGAATTCTCCCGAACTGAAACTGAACTTGTTTGTGGATTCAAAGAAGAGCACACCGCCCGGCTTTAAGGCCGCATAACTCTTTCTCATCGCTTCCTTCCAATTCTCTATATGCTCAAAGACTGACGAAGCGATAATAATGTCGTATTGGGCTAAGCCGAGGTCGTATGTTTCAATATTCCCAACTTCGACGTCAGGCTCGATTCCATATCTTCTCCCGAACGCGCGGGTGTACTCCACCAGCTGGGGACTGATCTCCAGCCCTTTGCAGGAGAGGCCTTGCGCCTTGCACATGATCGGAAACCATCCAGTACCGATCCCAATTTCAAGCAGCTTCGTACTCCGGTCAACCATCTTGAACTGGCCTATGCGCCTGATGTAGGCCTCGAACGTAGCGCGGTGATCTTCGAGCGTGAGGTGGCGCTTGTTATCGATATAGCGAGTAACGTCGCTCAATTCCTCATGGTGAATCTGCATTGTCCAACCTCTTTTGTCTAGACTCTCAGTGGTTTTGTGCGTCTAGCGCATGTAGTAGCGACCGCGGCGTAAGTCGGGGATGTGTCTATACGAGGGCTGCCGAAAGCTCGCTTGAGTGAGAAAGATGAGATGTATTCTCTTGCGAAACCCAGTTGAATTGCGGGACAACATCTGTGGCTTTGAAGAGTAGTTCACCATCAATTTCTAAATGGCTGCCATCGCACAACGCAAATTGCTGCAGCCGGTTTGCATTGCCAATCGAGTAGTACAAAAATCGGGCGTCGCTAACCAAGCCTCCAAGTTGCCAGCTTCCGGCAGCATCGGCGAAGACCATATGTTGCGTCGACCCAGCAGCCGTTGAATATGTATAGGCCCGAACTGATACTCCTGTCTGTTCCCCTTCAAACGGCTGCAATGTCCCGTTAAACCCGGTAGGTTCTTCTAATGGGATCAGTAAAGTCGCAAAGCTTGCGGGCAACTGCGTTTGAGAGCTAATTCGAAAAATTGGGCATCGTTCTCTATTGCCATACGTTGGTGAATGCCAACCTTGCAAAAGCCTGGCTGCATAATGCGAGCTGCCCGTAGAGAGTAGAGCCAGCGCCTCCCGTTGTTCAGCGCTGACGAAGATCGCACCTCCTGAGATTGAGGATAGAGAACCAGGTGCTAGGTGCCAGGAAAGGTCGAGCTTGTGGAAAGCTGCGCCCCTGAGGACATCGTGAACGAGCCAAAAGTGAGACTTTAGATAGAAGATGTATCTTTGATGCCGAACTGGATCTTTGAGGCGGGCATACCCATCATGTGAACCTATGAAGAAATCAAAGACAGGGTTGGTGAGCCATCTCTCTACCGTAACCTTCGGCAAATATCGCCACTTGAACGGCTCTCGCGGTTCTGCCTGGCTCATGCCGTCAATTTGCACGGTGTTGTGACTAGCAGTTCCGCGGAACAAATCTCGTTCAAATGTATCCGCATAAACAAACGTACCTGGGTCTATCAGCATGGGGTAGCCGTCCAGAGTGAGTTGGACGCTCAGTGCATCTCCATGTCCATGTCCAGCTAATCCTGTTCCTTGAGGACCTGCGTCGATTACGAACTGGTGTCGAGCAGGTCCGGAATGGCACATCGCGTAAACTCCAGCTGACCGTAGCGCGAATGACTTAAACGTGGATTTGTTGCTATCTACTTCATCGAATCGCCTAACCGAATGGGACCCCAGCAGCCAAATTGTTTCTTCTCTGATATCACCAACCAGACTCTTGAAGTCAGAGCGATTGAAAAGTACTGCTCCGGTTGCCAGAGGATCGAGCAGATGCTCACTCCTGTTACGTCGCGGATCGAAGACTCTGCCGCCATCGTCGTCACCAAATCGAGGCACGGGTCCCGCACTTCCGAAGGAATGCAAGACGTCAAGCATCTTTTCGATTGTTCTGTCGAGATGGACTGGAACGGTAATTCCGTTCAATCCAGCCAGTATTCGTGCATGTATGAAGAAATCGACCGCATAGGTGTGGTAGTACGTAGACTGTTCAAAGTGCGCGCCGTCGGGTCGCACCTGGCGCTGCGCTTCCTTCAAAACCGTTGTCCAACCAAGTGCTTTCCAGCGTGCTGCCGATTGGCACCCGTGAAGCAAAGTTCCAATAAAGAACAGTCCGACACCCTCGCCGAGCAAATGTGTATTTGGTGAGAAGTAGGTTGAAAGAAATCGTTCAATATGACGCGCGTTCAATATCAGCGAATGTCGAAGATCTTTCGAAAATCGGCTTGGGAGATTCGAACAGCCGTCGAGCAAATACCAAACCCAGAGCCAGGACAGGCTTCGGAAAGCAACTTCTAAACTGCTAGCCCAATTAATTCCCACACAGTACGGATTTTGCCCCTTCCAGTCATACCACTGCTGAAACAGCTCCTTTGAGTAACGCTCTTCTCCAGTCAAGCGGTACGCTTTGGCAAGCGTGACCAGATGCTGATGCCGACTTAGTTCCCAGATGATTTTTGCGTCGCCGACCTGCGCAAAATCGAGGTAGCGGATTTGGAACCATGGGAGGCGAGGGGCGCACTTACCATGTACCGCATCGGAATGCCAATCTATTTCCTGGCCATAGTCAATTCCCTTGTAGCCAAGAAGATCGAACCGATGCCGGCAGATTTGCTCGGCCTGATCGATAATCTGCTCCACAACTTCAGGAACGCGCTTGCCGAGCACATCCGCAATCCGCGGCACTTCGTCACGCTTAAAGAAGAAGGAATCGGAAAAGTGTGGCAATGGCCATGAATCTTCTTTGAGAAGAGGAAGGCCCAATCGACACAGGGCAAGATCCCAACGCTTTGTAAACTCCTGAGCTGTACGTACGCGCAATTCGTCCAAACTCATGCCTGCCAATCGCCGGCAGCGTTCGTACAAATAATTGCTAGTCCGCATGGGCGAGGTTGCTCCGGGCAAACCGTTCAGTGCTGGCTGAATCTGCCAGCAACCAGTCAGCTGTTCGTGCGATATTGTCTTCTGCACCTTCAAAACGGGTCTGCTGCTTGATTTGTTTGTAGTGTGAGACGACGTGAATGAGTTTCCGGCAGAGATCCTCTGCGTCACCGTCGCGAAAAGTTACGACAGCATCAGGGCGATGTTCATTGTCACTGGCTATGACAGGAATTCCGAGCGCTAACGCCTCTAGCACTGAGGCAGAAACGCCATCGCACATAGGAGTACGAATTACTGCAAAGCTTCGGCTTAATAAGGTCAAGAACTCGTCGTGTGTCAGGTTCCCCAGCAGGAGTAAGCTCTGGCGCTCGCCTTCTGGCCAATCGTTCACGAATCGAACTGCAGCCGCCATTTCCTTACACGGAAATCCAAGCCAAACGAATCCTGCTCTCGGATAAAGTTTTCGGAACTGTTGCATGCCTTCGCGTAGCACTGGCAGTTGGTACTCGGGACGAAATGAGACATAGCAGAAGAAAGCCATTTCGCGCTGTTTTAGAAAAGTCTCGATTTCGGCGGAGAGAACCACTGGCCGGAAGTCCAGGTGCTGCGCCGAGAAGCCAGGAATGGCGGACACCCGAGCGGAGTCGATTCCATATCGCTCAATCGCAGATTTGACCGGCGTGCTGTTGCAGGAGATTTGGCCAGCCAATCGAAACAGCAGCTGAAAAGCCCAACGTGCTACAGAGGCCTCTGCCCGAGGAAAGTATTTCTGCTGATATCCGCCGCGCCAGCTCAAGGCCACAGGACATCGTGTGAGCCGGCCAATGATCGCAGCGGCGAGCGCCAGCAGGTATCCCGTTGTATCTTGGCCGTTCACGTGCACTTGAAAGTGATAACCGCTGAGTGCAAACCGGATCACCTTACATAAGTAGTCGAGACCGTTCTGAACGTCGATATAGTCCGGGCTTTTCCTGCGATGGTTCTCGCTAAGATTGAGCACGTCGCAGGTAATTCCGCGCCGACGAATTTCTTCGACAAGTAATTTGGTCTGTATCGACCAGCCACAAAGCGGCGGTGGATAATTCCCGATTTGGAGAATCTTCACGAGCGAGCTCATTCGCGAAAGCCGTTACACTTCATTTCCTGTGTTTTTCCGTCATTCCAAAGGAATTCCGGGTTCTGACAAGCCAAGAGAACTTTTGCGCATAACATCCGCTCTAACAGACAACGTTACGAAAGTATCGAATCGGCATTGAGCTTCGCTACCGGCGGACATTGTCCTGAATTGGTTCTTTTCGGTCCGCCGTAATCTGCAATCGCGAACCCGCTGAGCCTACCATTTTGGTCATTAGCAAGCCCCTCATACCCCTGTTCGGATCACGTGGAGCCACAAGGGTAACAACCGAACCCGCTAAGGAGGATCGTCGCGTGAACCATCCACTTGTTCTCGTCCGCAAACTCTTTCCTTTCGTTGCCCTAATGGCGATCGTGATCTCAGGGTGTGGAACCACAGGCGTGGCTCCCGCTCCTTCTGCGACAAGCCAGCTTAGCCTCAGCTCTACGACTCTCGACTTCGGAAGCGTGGTCACTGGAACTACATCCAGCAAGAGTGTCACGGCGACCGCAAATGGAACCGCCAGCGTAACGATCACCCAGCTAAACATTACGGGTTCAGCTTTCGGTGTCTCGGCGCCTTCACTCCCGCTGACCGTGGCGCCAGGACAAAGCACGACGATCAGCGTAATGGCGAATCCTCAGACTGCCGGCACTAGCTCTGGGAATTTGGCTATCGTCAGCAACGCAACGAATTCTCCGAACTCAATATCGCTGACTGCAGTGGGTGCGGCTCCACCTGCGGCTTCTCTCTCTGCCTCTCCGGCTTCGCTGAGTTTCGGCAGCGTGGTTGTAAATAATTCATCGACGAAGCAAGTCGCAATCAGCAATAGCGGCAATGCGAACCTAACGATTTCATCGGTCACGACATCAGGTGCTGGTTTCAGCGGAAGCGGCATCACTGTTCCACTGACACTTACTCCCGGACAAAGCGCTACCTACACAGCAAAATTTGCGCCCACTTCGACAGGCAGTGTCTCTGGACAGATCTCATTCGTGAGCAACGCTTCGAACAACCCGAGTCTTGTTTCTCTGACCGGTACAGGCGCAGCCGCCCCCGTGGTTCAACTCACCGCTAATCCGACCACTGCCAATTTCGGCAATGTCACCGTGGGAAGCAGCGGCACCCAATCGATCGTGGTGAGTAATACCGGCAATGCAAACGTGGCTATTTCGTCGATTACGACATCCGGCGCCGGCTTCAGCGGAACCGGCATCGCTGTTCCACTAACGCTTACGCCCGGTCAAAGCGCCACCTACACTGCACAATTTGCTCCAACTTCGGCGGGCAGCGCCTCCGGACAAATCTCATTCGTGAGCAACGCTTCCAATAGCCCGACTCTCGTTTCCCTAACCGGTACTGGCGCAGCGGCTCCGGCAGGTCTACTCACCCCCAACCCAACCAGTGCCAGCTTCGGCAGTGTCAACGTAGGAAGCAGCGCCACGCAATCAATAGCAATCAGCAACACCGGCAATGCGAATCTGACCATTTCTCAGATCACGACTTCCGGCGCGGGCTTCAGCGGAAGCGGCGTCACTGTCCCGCTCACGCTTACGCCTGGCCAAAGCACGAGCTACCTCGCGAAGTTTTCACCGACCTCTGCTGGCGCTGCTTCTGGACAGATTTTGATTCTGAGTGATGCTTCCAACAATTCGGTAACAGTTCCACTCGCCGGTACCGGAGTCACCGCGCCCGTCCTGCAATTGACGGCTACCCCCAGCTCGCTCTCTTTCGGTAACGTTGTGGTTGGAAGTACGAGCAGCCTTTCCGGCACGCTTGCTGCGTCCGGCGGAACTGTAACGGTCTCTTCCGCGTCGCTCACCGGGAGCAGCACCTACACGCTGAATGGGCTCACGCTGCCAGTGACACTTGCGGCAGGACAGAGCACCTCATTCTCTGTGGTGTTTGCGCCAACGGCTAGTGCGAGCGCAACCGGCAGCGTCAGTTTCGTCAGTAACGCTTCGAACAGTCCCGCTGTCTCGCTCAGCGGAACGGGAGTAACTAGCTCCTCTACTCCGCTCTGCGGCAAGCAGAATGACGGGCTAGTGCATATTCCTACGAACTGGGCGACGTTTGTACCGCCGGCCAAGGGCCAGAGCTATACCGATCCTGCCTTCGGCTGTGCCGTGAAACGCTTGACCGACAGCAGCATCGACGAAACCGACAGCAATGGAGCTC